>CAXMZV010000199.1:0-7339 GCA_964199985.1 Candidatus Ilumatobacter isfjordensis
ATGGCTTCAGGTCACCGAATTCGAGCACGATGTCATGGGCGACCTGATCGCTGGCGGGGAGCTCCTCCAACGGCGTGTTGCCGTCGAACCAGGGGCTGAGGATGGGCTTCTTGACCGCCATGGGCGTTCTCATTTCATTCGTCGAACATCCCACCGTACCCGGCGCTCGGCTCAACTGGTGAGGGCGATGATGTCCTTGACCGACAGGTAGATCAAGAAGCCGATGATCACCGAGGCAAACACCGTGTAGTGCCAGCGCTTGGGATGGTCCGCGCGCCAAAAGCGGCGAATCGAATAGATGATCGCGATGATCGCGAGGACCCCGATCGCGAGACCGATGGCCGGGCCGACCCCGCTTGCCACGCCGACGATCGGCAGGACAAACGGCAACACCAGGTACATCACCACACAGCGGCAGGCTGTGATGACAATCGACTTCTGGAACGCTGATCGGGCCTCGGCAGCCGTTGAGGTCTTTCCTTCGGGCAGTCGGAGTAGGCGTCGCATGAAGCGGTCGGCCGACGAGTTGGACTGCACGCGGGATGGCTCGGACGTCGTAGGGGTCCCGGTGTCGGCGGTGGCACTCACTGGAACAGCACGGTATCCAGCCCTGGCCACGGCTCCACGTACTCGGGGGTGACGAATGTCAGGTGACAGGCGAGCCCATGTTGGCCCGCCTGACAAATCTCACTTGGTGGCGGGCAGGCAGGGCACATCAGTCAAGTCCGGCGCGGCATCCGGAGGATTCGTCTGAAGACAGGCACTCGGCGCTCCGGGCTCGTCAGCGGTAGCCCCCGATGGGTCGACAGGCGCTGGTGCTGGGCTACCGCCGGACCCACCGGCTGAACCACCGCCGGATCCACCGGCTGAACCACCGCCGGATCCACCGGCTGAATCACCGCCGGACCCACCCGATCCAGATGAATCCGAACCCGTTGCAGACTCAAGCGGTTCGGGTTGACCCGGATCCAACAGAACTCCAGGCTCTTCGGTTGTTCCAGGTTCGGAGGGATCCGGCTCGGTCACCGAGCCAGCTTCGTCATCGCCTCCGGAATCATCCACGCTGTCCACCGCAACTTCGTCCGATGATCCATCGACAGCATCGGAATCCGAGGTCGCCGACTGGGTCGTCTCGTTCGGAACCAGGGGCCGATCGGCGCCCTCGTCCAATCCACTTGATGACGTGCACGCTGTAGCGAGCGCCAACACCGTGACGGCAATGGTCCCCACCCTTCGAGATGAGCTCTGTTTCATTTCCGTTCTCCCTGTGTCTCTGGTGTGGCGGTGCCGCAGCTCGCCCAAGCGGCGCGGCACCTCATGTTGCACCGATTCCCGGCGGATACTCGTCGCAGCTGCGACGGTATGCGCGATCTGATCCGACGTAGGCATTCCACTCGAATTCAGAGAGATTCCGATTCGCTGCTTCGCACACCATTGTCCGCAGCGTTGCCGGCTGCAGATCCCAGATCAGAGCGCTTCCATCGCCGCCCGATGCCAGACCGGCTCCCTCAAGAATCCATGCCACGGCAAACACTTGGTCGCCATGGTCAACCAGTTCGTCGGCCAAGCGAACTCTGGTGTCGACGTTCCAGAGGATGACCGACCCGTCAGAGCTGGCGGACGCAAGCAACGGATCATGTGGGTGAAACGCGAGATCCTGAACACCTTCGTTGTGGCCCCTCAACGGCTCACCGATCACCGTCATGGACTCAGCATCGAGGATGATGATGTCGCCGTCGCTGCCGCCAACGGCGAGGAGTTCGCCGTTGGGATCGAAGTCGACGCTCAGCACCTCTTCCGTCGTGACATCCAGGCGAGTGAGCTCCTTTCGCTCGATATCCCAGATCAGCAGGCGACCGCCGCTACTGCTTGCGACAAGGCGCTCACCGTCCGGACTGAACGTGAGATCCCACACAGCGCTGCGGGCATCTGTGCATTGCGTGTCGATGCCGTCCCCAACCACCGCATCGGTCAGCATGATCGCTCCATTCTGGAAGCCGATGGCGAGCATCGATGAACTTGGATGAAATGCCAGGCTCCGGATCGGGCTCTGCTCGGAGATGAAATCACGACATCCGAGTTCGGCCATATTCGCAACGCGCGACTGCTGCAGCCGCGTCGCGGAATCCCAGAGTGTGAGCGCGCCGCGAGCGTCGCCTGAAGCCAGCGTTCCCGTTGCCGGGTCGAGCGCGAGCGCAGCTAATTCATCGGGGACCGCAGAGACCGCGGCAGCTCCGGTGACAGGGACGTCCGCCCAGACAATGCCTGGCCCTCTGCCACCGTCGGGGAGCGAGGTGACTCCGGCACCTCCGGTGATAATCGCGTCATGTTGATCATCAAACAGCACTGCGCGCACCTTGCCACCGTGCAGTGGCGCAGACAGCGACCGCCGCTCCTGGTCATCGATGTTCCAGATCGCGATCGTCTGATCCGCGCCAGCCGACGCCAAGAATGCTCCGCTCGGATGAAAGGCCACGCTTCGAACCTCGGCTGAATGGCTCGCAGACAGTGTTCGGTCCTGGATGCCGGTCTGCGAATTCCAGAGCATGACCTGATGGTTCCTATCGCCAGAGGCGATGAGCGTGCCATCAGGACTGAAGGCGACACTCCGAATGATGCCGTCATGCCCGCGGAAGCTTGAGATCGGGTCGATCGGCGTGGCGACGTCCCACACCTTCACGACGCCATCCCATCCTGCTGATGCGAGCCGCGTTCCGCTCGGGCTGAACGCCACGGCCGAGGCGGGAAGCGTGGGGGATTCATCGGATGTCTGCGAACCGTGCGCGTCTGCGATGCGCACTTGGTCGCCCCGTGTTCGCGTGTTCCAGATCGCCACCGACCCATCGCGCTGGGCCGATGCGAGGGTGGGTGCAGTCGGGCTGAACGCGAGTGCCGTTACACAGCCGTCAATGCTGCCCAGTGTTTCCGAAATACCCGACTCGAGATTCGACAACACAATCGGCGATGAGCCTTCTTGGGGGCACGCGGCGTCCGACTTGAAGCCGCCTGCCGACGCCAGCACCGTCCCGTCGGCACTGAACGCGATGGACCGGATGCTTCGTCCGTCGTGCAGATCAGAAGAGAGGAAGGGACGTTCGATGATGTTCGCGGTGTCGCTCACGTCCCAGAAGTACACCCTGTCGTCCGAACCCGCCACCGCAATCAACGGCTCGTTCGGGCTGAAGACAACGCTGCGGAGCGACGGAGGGTTCTCAGGATCTGCCACGCTCGGACGCAACGGATCGCCGATCGGCTCGAAGCTCAAACCGTCCCAGAGCTGGACCATGCCTCCAAGCCCGGTCGACGCCATCAGTGATCCGTTTTCGTTGAAGGCGACACCGCGCAGCGGCCGTTCGTGACCGTGGAGCAACCGTGCGACATCGGCGGAGCGGTACGCGGCGGTAATCCAGCTGCCAAACGCGTCGGGCGTCTGCTCAGTCCGATACGCCTCGATCGCCAGTAGCGATCCCAGGTCCAGTTGTTCGTCACTTGTGTCGATCGACTGGACCGCAAGCTGCTTCGATAGGGCGATCCTTCGGCCTTGTTCAGCGTCCTGGCGCTGCACAACTGCAACGAGCGCCGAAATTCCCGCCAGCACCGTGAGGAGTACGAGTATGGAAGCCACAGAGTTTCGGAGCCTCCGAAGGCTGTCATGCGCGCGTTTGTCCTGGCTGTCGATATCGCGCGGTGCAACGGGGTTGTCGGGGTTCTTGTTCGTGTGAACGGCGGCCGCGACCTTGGTGAGCTTGGCCCTGAATTCGCTGTCATTCTGGTAACTGAAACTTCTTCTTCCCCCATCGTTGAGCGCTTCAAAGCGTTGGCGCTCTTCACTCATGTCCACGTAGACCGGCTCTGCTCGCAGATTCATGAATGCCGGCGGGGCAGCCGTGCTTGATTCGAGGCCGTTCTTGCGGTCGAACACGAGTGTTCCATCGGTCAAGATGATGACCAACGGTCGTCCTGTATCTCTCCAATGCTCAAGCTCAGCGTTGCACCACTTGGATCCAGCCGCGAGAGGTGAAGCGAGAAACACGAGCGTCGTTGACGCCTGGAGTTCTGCCAACAAGGTCGCCGGTAGGTCATCGCTGGCAGGTAGGTCGTCGATGTCCTGAAAGATCTTCAAGGCCCTTCGCTGGTTCCAGCGCTTCGTGAGCTTCTCGAGACCGTCTTGAATCTTGGGTGCGAACTCCTCGTCAGCAGACCTGCTGTACGAGATGAAGCCGTCGTACATCTCGTTGGTCGATGGCCTGGCCAATCGACGGGAATGCCCGTTCACGCCGACCGGGCCCGTCGTCTCGCGCCTTCCAGCAGTGGAACTCGAAGCGCCCTCACGCATGGCTCACATCATTGCACGGAGGCGCTCGTGGAGTCTGAGGCGGTCACCCGCGGCGCCCGAGTGATCAAGGTGACGACATCGCTGGGCCGGTGTGCCAACGACACTGCGCCGGCGCTGGTCAGTTCGTCGGCCGAGCCAAAGCCCCAGGTGACGCCAACACAGTCGATGCCGTTGGCGAGCGCTCCCTCGACGTCGTGATCGCGATCGCCGAGCATCACGACGTGGTCCCCAGCCTCGATGCCGAGTTCGGCCAGGCAGTGGGTGATGACCTGGTCCTTCGTGCGGCGATTGTCGTTGAGCACCGTGCTGGCGCCGGCTTCGCAGACGAAGTGTCGTGCGACATCGAAGTGAGCCGTGATGCGGCGTGCGATTGCTTCGGGCTTGGCTGTGGCCAGTGCGAGGCTGAGGCCATCAGCCAGCAGGGCTTCGAGCATCTCCGGGACGCCGTCGTACATCTCGTTCTCGAACAGTCCAATATCGTTGTATCGCTCGCGATACTTGGCAACGACGGGCGCCATGTCGGCGATGGGCACCCCGAGGATGGGGAACGAGATCTCGAAAGGCGGCCCGATGATCGAGCGGACCGCAACGTCTGTGGGTGGTTCGTATCCGCACTCGGCGAACGCATACTGCAGCGATCGTGCAATGCCTGGCAGTGAATTCGAGATCGTGCCGTCGAGGTCGATGAGGACGTGCGTGCGGGTCACGAGGTGCTGCGAAGCGTTAACTCGCCGAGCCGTTCAAGGTCATCGGCGGTGCCGACCGCGATGATGATGTGGTGCGGCTGGATGTGCGTGTCGCCAGTTGGATTCGTGGTGAAGACGCCATCGGGAGAGCGGAGAGCAAGCACGAGTGCGCCGCTCGCCTCACGGAGGTTGGCGTTCTTGAGGGTCTTGCCGGCAATGACTGACTCCGGCGGCACGTCGAATTCCTGCATCCGGAACTCGATCGATCGTTCGTGCATGACCACATCGATGAACTCAGCGACGTGGGGGCGGGCGACGAACGAGGCCATCCTGGCGGCACCGAGCTCCTGCGGGTTGACGACGCGGTCCGCGCCGGCGTTCGCCAACTTGGGAACGCTCTCGTCCTGGCGGGCTCGAGCAACGATGAACAGGTCCGGGTTGATCGAGCGGCCCGACAGGGTGACGAAGAGGTTCTCGGCGTCACCTTCCAGTGCAGCGATCAACGAGCTGGCCCGTTCGAGCCCAGCCTCACGGAGCGTGGAGTCGAGCGTGGCATCGCCGAGGACAACCGGGTGGAGGACACCGCCGACCCGCGCGGGGTCGTTGTCGACGACCACGACCTGATGGCCCGATCGCTCGAGGTCAGCAGCGACGGCGCGGCCGACGCGGCCCCATCCGCAGACGACGGTGTGGCCGGTGATCTTGCTCAGTTCGCGATCCATGCGTCGCCTCCCGACGAATTCTCGGAGTTGTCCCTCGACGACCACCTGGACGGCGAGGGTGAAGGTGTACAGAACGGTCGACACGCCGAGGACGATCAGCACCATCGTGAACAGTTTCTCGGCGGTGCCGAACACCGCGAGCTCGCGATATCCGACCGTGGTGATGGTGGTGATCGTTTGGTATGCAGAGTCGAGCAGTGAGAGGCCGAAGGCCCAGTAGCCGAGCGTGCCGATGACGAACACGGTTGCGACCATGCCCAATGCCAGTCGCAGGCGCCCGATTGCGGTGTTCACGGCGCCGACCGTAGTGGTTCGGGGCCGGTTAGGTGTCGCTCAATCGATCGAGCGATCGCTGGGCGAACCACACCGTCAGCCCCGTGATGACCGCGATCGCGAGCAGCCCGCCCCAGATGTTGTTCCAGGTGATGGGTGCATCGAGGAACCCGAGTCGAGCCAGCCGGATGATGTTGGTGAACGGGTTGACGCGGGCGACGGCTTCGAGCCAGCCCTCCATGATGAACAGCGGCGTCTGGGCGTCGGTCAGAAAGATCAGCAGGAAGAACGTCAGCTGCATGATCGCAGCAGCCCGCATGTCTCTGAAGCGGTACGCGAGAGCGAGGCCCCATCCGGTTCCGAGGGCGGCGACGCCGAGGGCGGCGATGTAGAGGAACATCACTCCGAACACACCGTGGGTCGGGCGAGCGCCGAAGACCAGCCCGATGATGACCACGATCGTCGTCACCAGGACCGAGCGGATCAGTGCGGCCATCAATGGCCCGGTGATCAGCGACGAGCGTGGCGCCGGCGACAACCGGATGCGGTCGTAGAACCCGGTCTCGAGGTCGCGGATCGTCGCAAAGCCGATGCCGATGCCGGCAAAACCGGACCCCATCAGCGTGCCGAGGGGGAGGAACCAGTTGATCGAGCGGTCGGTCGGGAAGCCCGGGATCTGGATAATGGCAAAGAATGTGCCGGCGAACGCAATCGTTTGGAACACCGGCATCAGGACCGATGGCAGGAACGCCGACGGCAACCGAGTGATGTTGACGACACTGCGCTGGGCGAGCCCGGCCGCCGCCGCGAATGCCGGAGTGCGCCGTGTGTTCAAAGGCCGGATTGTCGTGAGGGATTCCGTGCTGCTCATGATGCTCCCAATCGGTGGCGGAGCGCGCGCAAGGACAGCGCAATCGTGACCACTGCCATTCCAGCGGGAACGAGAATCGCCCGAGCCAGGGCGGATGGCGTGACCCCTTCGATCACAAGGTCGCGCATGCCCTCGACGAGATACGACACCGGGTTGAGATCGGCCAGCGTGCCGTACAACCCACTCATTGTTTCGCGCGGGAAGAACGCGGACGAGAAGAACAGTGCGATGAACAGCAACGGAAATGCGCCTTGCACCGCTTCGGCGGACCCGGTGATCAGTGCCATGGCTGACATCAGTGCACCCACCGCGAGCGCGAGGACGATGCCGCTGACCATCAAAGCGAGCACGCCGCCGACGCCACCCTTCACCGTCAGGCCGAAGGGAAGGAGTACGACGACGAAAAACAACGACTGGAATGCGCCGTACGCCATGCCACCCGCCATGCGGC
>CAXMZV010000200.1:0-7324 GCA_964199985.1 Candidatus Ilumatobacter isfjordensis
CCATCGCTCGATCAAAGTTGTCGCCCGACCCCAAATAGCTCGCAATCGCGATCGGATCCCCTGAGCGAGCATGAGCGCGGGCGAGCGTCCAGCCGCAGAGCCCTGCATACGCCCGCATGGTCCTCGGCGAGTACGTGTCCACGTTCGCCGAGCCCTTGGCGTCCCAGAGTTGGCGGACGTAGAAGTCGCGGTGGACGCCGTCGAATCCCTCGCTGCTGATCCAACCGATCAACACGTCGCTGGCGGCTTGCAACAGGCGTTGTCCCTCGACCACCCGTTGCCCGTGGCTCGCGAACGTGCTCTTGCCGAGGAAAGGCTCCAGCACCGACGGCTGCGCCTCTTTGAACTGGAGAATGAGCGGATCATCGTTGTCGCGGCCGATAAGGATGAGGACGAAGGCGCGGGTGCCGACGCTGCCGACGCCGACGACCTTTCGGGCGGCGTCGACGTACCGGTACCGCGCGATCAGTTGCCTCCGGTTGCCTGACAGTGTCCGTCGATAGGTGCGGAGCACCTCACGGATGAAGTCGTCGATCCGCTCGTGCTCGAGCTCGGGAAGGAGCTCGTCGAGCGGCACGATGAGGGGCGGGTCGCTGATGATCTGCGGCTCGCCGTCGACGAGCCGTGTCAACTTGTCGAACGCCCTCATGCTGTCTTTCGCCCGCGCCTTGGCGACATTCTTCTCGAGCCGGGCGTGACGTTTCGCGCTCACCTCGGAGGCGAACTGCTCGATGATCTCGTCGGCGGTGAGGCGTGCGTACCAGATGTCGAAGTTGCCCATCGCCGCGAACGAGGCCATCGCCGTCCGGTACGAGCGGCCCATTTCGGTGCTAATCCGCCGACGCTGTTTGTGGCTGAAGCCACGATCGCGCCCCGCGACGGCGAAGCTCGCGGCCAGTCGCTTGACGTCCCATTCGAACGGCCCCGGATGGGTTTCGTCGAAGTCGTTCAGGCCGAACACGAGTTGTCGATCGGGCGCGGCGAAGACACCGAAGTTCGACAGGTGGGCATCACCACACAACTGGACGTGGAGACCGGTTGTCGCTCCGTTCGACAGGTCCGACGCCATCGGATACGCAGCACCGCGAAAGAACGTGAACGGCGAAACAAGCATCCGGCCGTATCGAATCGGCACGAGCTCGGGCACGCGGGTCACGGCCTGCTCCTCGAGGAGTGCAACCGGGTCCGGCCGGTGGAGAAACGGCTCCCACGCCGCGTGTGCCGAACGCGGGACCTGTGCCCGCGCCGCCCGACCACGAGCAGCGCGCTCATCCGCCGAAAAGTGTTCGCTCCCTCGAGTCGAATTCGTCATGGACAGATCCTCCCCCAATAGGCAGCCATCGTCCACAGCATCGTCGTCTCACCCCTCAGCGGTCAGACGGTCGCCAGCTCGCGATCTGCCAGCTTGCCGTCTTCGAGTTGGGCCCGAGCGTCGCCGTAGAGCAGGGTCGCCGAAATCGTGGTGTACGGCACCACCAACGCAGCGAACGCCGTCACGATGGTCGAGAACAGCCACAGCGGGATACCGGCGAAGATGATCAGCAGCAGCAGCCCGACGATCGAGGTGAAGAGCAGCACGAGACCATTGAGTGAGAGCAGCACGATCGCGGTGTGGAACCAACGGCCCCGGATGAGCTCCGAGCTGCGATCGAGGGCCGCCTGGCCCCGCGTGCCCTCGAGTGTGATCGTCTCCGGGATGAACTGATAGCGGATGAGTTGACGGATCCCCCACGGGATCCCGACGATGCTCACCATCAGCGCGCCGACGATCAGTACCGATCGGAGCAACGCGAAGAACAGATCACCGAGGTGGCTGAACGCGCGCCGGTAGGCCTCACGGGCACCGATGTCCTCACCACGCCCAAGCGCATCCATCAGGACGGCAACGGTGGCAGCGACGAAATAGAAGCCGATGATGTATCCCAGCGCGCTGACCGTCAGCGACAACCCCAACCCGACGAGGCCGAGATTCTCTTCGCTCGACAGGAGCGTGCCGAGCAACGGGATCCGCCTGAGCACCTCGAGGATCACGCCGATGGCGATCGCGATCGGGATGTAGATCAGGCCAACCTCGGCGAACTTGCGCGGGTGTGCGCGATACATCCGCACGCCTCCTCGCAGCAGCTGTCCGGCACGCCGGCGCTCGATGATCGGCAGGGGCTTGCGTACGGTCCAGTCCGTGCGACGCGCGAACGATCGGACGAGCAGGAACAGCAGCACGACGACGATTCCGAGAACCGCGGGTCGTTGCTTGAGCGTGACGAGCTGCTTCGCGCCGAAACCGACGACGGCACAAAACGTGTCAACGACCGAAGCGCCGGCATCGTCACCCCCCGGCACGACCGCGCTCGAATCGCGGAGCCCGTCCTGCCAGGTGATTGGTTCGGACCAGCGGTCCTTGGTGATCGGTCCGGTCGGGCCGTTGAACGAGCCCGACTGACGCTCACCCCAGTGGCCCTCGAAGTTGACCCAGGCGAGCGGGTCGTCAGCCGATGCTACCGAGTCGGGCAGGAGGACGACCTCGGGGTCGAGCATCGTTGACGGCCCATCGGTGTTGTCGCAACCAAACCCCTCCGTGCCGCGCCGACCGAGGTAGAGCGCCGAGCTGTAGTAGCTGGCGTGGGAGCCACGTGAGGAGTACACAACCGGCCGTGTGCCCTGCTTGTTCAACTTGGTGCTGTCCCAATCGGCACGCTCGCCACCCTCGTGCTGCGCATACCCGGTGCTGACCGGCTCGGTGGCAAGAGCCTCCTCGAGGGTCCCCACGTCGAAGAGCACCTGGATGCCTTCCCAGTCGCTCTCGTGCAGGTTGTTCCAGTCGTTGAAGTACCAGTAGAACCAGTAGTTGATCGCAAGCTGATCAGGCCTGTCGGCTTGGCGCGCGACGTGACCGTACACAACGGCGCGCCGATCGCCGGCGTACTTCCGGAAGTCCTTCTCGTACAGACAGCCGGGGTCGAGCGCATCGCCCGGGAAGTCGAGGTAGAACCCCTCGCCCAGCGGGAACAGGTCGCTCGCACCCGGGGCTGCCTGCATCACTGGATTGCCGGTACCGAGCTGGCGCAGCACGATCTGGTTGTTGTCGAGCACGATGTCGACGGACGTGGGCGCGTACTGCTCGCCGCTGCTGTCGCACTCGCCGTCCTCCTGGGCCTTGATCATGATGATCGGGGCGTACTTGTCGACCAGCTCCTGTGCGGGGTCGCTCTGCGCCGACGCGGCTGGTGGTGCCACGAAGATCCCCGCGAGCACGGTCAGTGCCACAATGATTCGCTGTCCCGTACCCATGTCATTCCCTCTCGGCCGTCGCAGACGATCCGACCGTACTGCGCGCCGCGGCCGCTACCCGACCATGCATCGCACAGCCCTCCATCGCTCAGAACTGGCGAAACGAACGCGGCAGGCACACGGTTGCCCAACAAGTTCGGGCAGCAGGGGCCATCCTCCTCTACGCTCCTTTCCGTGATCGAACACATCAAGGACCTCCCCGACGGCTGTATCGGCATGCACGCGGTCGGGCAGTTCACCGTCGACGACTTCGCGACGACCATCGAGCCGGACGTCGAATCGATCGTCGAACGACACTCCAAGCTGCGGCTCATTTTGCATCTTGGTGAACGATTCGATGGATTCGGAGAGGGAGCGTGGGGGGAACTCACCGATGAGATCCGTCGCATCCACTTCCATCGCGGCGCCATCGTGACCGACGACGGGCAAATTTCGGGCGCCATCAACGTGCTGAAATGGACACTGCACGGCCACGTTCGCACGTTTCAGAACCACGAACTCGACGAAGCCATCCACTGGGCCGCGACCTGAACTGATCCAGCCTCAGTCGAAATCCTCAACTGATCTGGCAACCGAGCTACAAGTCCTTCAGCAGCCGGAGAGCGTCATAGATCGCGGCGTGGATGTTCCTGCCCGCGACGGCATCGCCGATGCGGAACAGTTGGAACGACCCGGACGGATTGCGCTCGAGCGTCTGCGGACGACCGTCCATCAACGCGCCGTAGTCGACTGCGCCGAGATTTGTGGACGCCGGCTTGAGGTCGAAGTAGAGCTGTGCCATCGGTTGGGTCCCGTGATCGACCACGACGTGATCGACATGACGCACAGTGCGATGGTCTGAGTGGTCACTTCCGATCTCAGCGCACAACTCGCCGGCCTCGGTCCGGAGGCCAAGGACGCGCTGGTTGATCGAGATCCGGGTGTCAGTCTCGTTGAACGCCCGCGCATACGGGACGTGGTTCATCCCGCCGACTTCGATCCCGAACATCCGCTCCGGAGTCACGATCTCCAGCTCCGCACCGGAACGGGCGATCATCTCTGCGGCCGAGAGCGCTGAGTGGGTGCCGTTGTCGTCGTAGAACAGGACCCTGCCGGTCGGTGTGACGTCTCCGCCGAGCACGTCCCAACTGGTCGCGACGAGTTCGCTTCCCGACTCGAGTTCGGGAAGTTGAGGAAGCCCGCCGGTCGCGACGATGACCACGTCAGGCATCAACGAGTGCACAAGGGCAGCGTCGGCGAACGTGTCGTATCGCACGTCTGCGTCGAGCCGGTTGAGTTCGCCGACGCGCCAATCGACGATCCCAATCAGGTCCACGCGGCGGGGGTTGCGAGTGGCGAGTCGGATCTGGCCACCCGCCCACGGCATTGCTTCGAGCACGGTGACGTCGTGACCGCGTTCGGCAGCGACCCGGGCAGCTTCCAGGCCCGCCGGTCCGGCGCCGATGACGACGACCTTGCGCGGCTCGGCGGCGACTGGGATGTTGTGGGGCATGGTCGCCTCGCGGCTGGTGGCGGCATTGTGTAGACACAACGCCTCCCCGGCTTCGTAGATGCGATCCAGGCAGTAGGTGGCTCCGACGCAGGGGCGAATCCGGTCTTCGCTCCCTTCGATGATCTTGTTGACCAGATAGGGATCGGCGATCTGCGCGCGGGTCATGCCAACAAGGTCGAGCTTGCCCTCGCGGATGGCGTGGCGCGCCGTGGCGACGTCGTCGATCTTGCCTGCGTGCAGAACAGGCAGCGTCGTCTCCGCGCGGATCATGGCAGCGAAGTCGAGCATGGGCGCCGACGCCATCCCATGGATCGGGATGAGCTCGGTCAACTCGACGTCATTGTGGATTGACCCCTTCGCGACGTTGATGAAGTCGATCAGGCCAGACGCTTCAAGCCGCCCGAGGATGTCGAGCCCGGCGTCGACGTCGAGGCCGCCTGGAATCGATTCCTCGATGAACATGCGGAGACCGACGATGAAGTCGGTTCCCACGCGTTGTCGCACCGCCTCGAGCACCATCCACGGGAAGCGCAGGCGACGATCAAGGTCACCACCCCAGTCGTCGCTGCGCTGGTTGGTTCCCGGCGACCACCACGCGTCGAAGAGGTGGCCGTACGACTGAAGTTCGATGCCGTCCATCCCACCGGCATACATCCGCTCGGCAGCGTCGGCGTACTTGGTGATGATGCGCTCGATGTCCCAGTCCTCGGCCTCCTTCGGGATCGACCGGTGCGCAGCCTCGCGGATCGGCGAGGGCGCCAGCACGGGTAACCAGTCGCCGCCCGACCAGCCGGTTCGGCGTCCAAGATGAGTGAGCTGGATCATGCACGCTGCACCGTGTTCGTGGACGCCGTCGGTCATCCGCCGTATCCACGGAACTATCGCGTCGTCGTACGCGTGGAGGTTGCCGAACGACGGCGGACTGTCTTCGGCCACCACAGCGGAGCCTGCTGTCATCGTCAGGGCGACGCCACCCTTGGCCTTCTCCTCGTGGTACAGCCGGTACCGATCGGTGGGCATGCCGGCCTCGGCGTACGCCGGTTCGTGCGACGACGAGAAAATGCGATTGCGAAGGGTCAAATGCTTGAGCTGAAACGGCTCCAGAAGCGGGTCGCTCATCACTGCATGCTCTCACAGGCCACGCTCTTCACTGGCCGGATCACCGGACCTCTCTCTCGGTGAAACGCGGTCCGTCGGTGAGCACCTCCCAGACCGCTTCTGGGGCGGCGTCAATGGTCACGCTGGCTGCGTGCTCCGATCCTTGAGAGGATGGAGTCATGTCAAACAGGTCGAGGCGGAATCAGCCTGAACTGAAAGAGCCTCCATCGCAGCGGAAAGCGATCAACGAGATCGGCACCAAGTTCGCTGTGCATCATGGTCCGGTCTGAACTCGTCTTCGACCGCGAGTCAGCCGGCGAGAGCGTCGGCTCGGTTGTGCGCGTTCGTCGGGTGTTGGTCGGCACTGGTGTACTGCTCGCGATCGTCATCGTCACGGCCCTACAGCTCTTGTCCGAGCCAACGCCGCTGGAGGGCGCACAGGCGACGCCAGCCGGATCGATCGTGCTCGAACGTCCCGCGGTCGACGGATGGGAGCCACTCGTGCCCACCGCCGGTGAGCTGCGCGCCGGGTTTCCCGCGCCGATGGTCTGGAAGGCCGACCGAGTCTGTATCGGCTTCGCCCGGATCGACTTCGGCCCCGAGGATTTTCGGCCAAGCCTCGCCCGATGCGTACAGCACCGCGCCGAGAACATGGCGTCCAACGAGATCCGGCCGCTGCTCTCTATCAAGAGCGGGTTCGACACCTGGCACTTCATCGAGGCTCCTGACCCCATCGACTCGATCAAGGTGTACTTGGCGACCGGCGAGGCCGTGGGCGACGAACGAATTCACTTGTCAGGCTCGACTGCTGCATTGCGACTCGAGAACGGTCGCGACCTTGCGTCCATCGAGTGGTCGACGCGATCTCTCAAGTACCGATGCTTGCCAGACCCGACCGCCTGGCGAACCTCCGCGTTCTGCGCCGACCGGCTCTGAGACGGACGACTGAACTTCGGCCAGCAACGCGGACCACGTCGAACGGGTCTGGAGACTCCGAGCTGCGTGAGCGCTCACACCTCGTGAGACTCGAGCGCCGTCAGTCGTCCCAGTTGGCCCACTCGACCTTGTGGGCCAGAATGTATGACTTGACGGCCGCACCAATGGTCGAATGGAAGTGCGACGAACCGATCTGGTCGTAGAGGCCGTACTGGATCAGCCGGTCCTTGACCGGACCCTTGAGTTCGGCGAAGTCGAGTTCGATCTGGTGGCCCCGAAGATCGTCCACGAGGATTTCGAGCATCGCAGCCGCACTGGTGTCGATGTCGGTGATCGGTTCGGCCGCAATGACGAGCCGCCGAACGCGGTCGGGTGAGTCATCCATGGCTGCGCGCACCCGGCGGTCGAAGTGATCCGAGTTCGCGAAGAACAACGGTGCATCGAAGCGAAAGAGCACCAGCCCGGGAACCTGGCGCGCATCAGGATGTCGACCGAGGTCGTGATATCCCT
>CAXMZV010000201.1:0-7289 GCA_964199985.1 Candidatus Ilumatobacter isfjordensis
GAGGCGCGCCACGAACTCATTTGTTCGCGTCGAGGTCGACAGGCGCCGTGCCACTTCCCGGAGAACCTGGTCGCCGGTCTCGTGCCCGAGGGTGTCGTTCACCCCCTTGAAGCCGTCGATATCGACGAACAGCAGTGCAAACCGCTGCCCGCAACCGAGGAGGTTGTCGAGGCATTCCATCGCAGCAAAACGATTGGGCAGACCGGTGAGCAGGTCATGGCGCGCCTGGTGAGCGAGCTGTTCGGTGACACTCGACAGTCGGGCGACCGACTGGCGCATCGAGACGCCGATCGCTCCGGGCAATTCGACGTCGTTCGCAGCGGACAGGTTGCCGGTCGACATCATCGCGATCTGCGCGTCGACGCCAGCCAGGGTCACCAGCATGTCGTTCACCGACTTGGTGAGACGACGCACCACATGTGGCCCGCGAAGGGGGAGCGGCGCCATGTTCAAGTCGCCGTCACTCACGTCTGCCGCGCGTCGACTCAGCCGTGCCAGCGGACGCGCTGTCGTGATCAACACGCTCGCCGTCAGCACTATCGAGAGCAACGCAACGGCGACGACGAGGTAGGTGGAGCGGGTCACCGCTTGGGATGCATCGGAAGCCCGAACCGTCGCGACGTCTGAAAGGTCGAGCTGGAGCGCTGCTGAGTACGAATCAAACGCATCCAGGTACTCCAGCTGGGCCACGAGATAGATGGTGATCTGGGTAATGCTGTCCTGGTTGGCGATCACCGGGTCGTCCGCCTGGGTATCCAGCAGGATCAGGGGTACGTCGGGGCGAGCGGATCGAATCTGCGAGAGCCCGACGCGGTCCTCGCGGTCGAGCAGCACCTCGATGGTGTCGAGATGGGTCTCGTGCGCTGCGCTCGCTCGCACGACTGCATCCCGATTCGTTGGGCCTTCGTACAGCAGTGAGCCCATCACGGTCTGGGTCAGCGCCCCGGCGCTCGCTGCTGCTCGCGACAGCGCTTGAAGCTTGGCGGCATCGTCGAGGCCGACGATCGCTGCGCCGGTCGGTGCCTGCGTCTCGGTGAGGAGCTGCGTCAGCGTCGCTGAGACTTGATCGAAGACGGCAGCGACTTCGGAAGGGTCGGCGACGCGATCCTGGCTCAGCTGGCGTTGCTGCGCGATGTCACTCGTGAGTTGGTCGATGCGGACGGTCAGCGGCGTGCCATCGGCGAGTGTGGCATCGAGGCCGACGCGTCGGAGGTCCTGCAGCGACTTGTCCAGGCGATCGCTGTTCTCGGTCGAGACCGCGTCCAAGTCGATACCTGTGAACGATGGAATGAACGACCGGTCGACACCGAGCACATCAACCCGGGCAAGGCCTTCGAGCGCGATCCGTTCGAGGCTCGCGGGAGCGATCACCGCGGAGGCGTGACGTTGCAGGTCGACGGATTCAGCGAGTTCCGTGCTCGCTTCAGCAGCGATCTGATCTCGTTCGATCTGGCGATAGGAGGTGAATCCGAGAGCGAGCATCGGGACGAGCGCAATGGTGCACAATCGCGCGGCGATTGAACCGCCACCGATCTCTTGACGCTGATTCATGTTGTGTCATCGGAAGGGACATGAATGGTCTTGACGGAACACCGACATTCTTGACGCGAGGCAGACGGTTCGTCTATCCGAGCTGCTCTCGCTGATGATCCTGATCGGCGCGATGGTGATTCGGACGGGCGATGCGTACCGCAGGGTCCTGTCGGTAGAACGACAGCAACTCGCCGTACAACGCAGGTTCGTGTTCGCACAGCTCGTGCGGCTGATTGAAGAAGACCTCGGTCGCGACGGCGAAGAATTCTGCGGGGTTTGTTCCGGCGTAGGGCCGCAGTACCGGTGAGCCCTGTGCTCGTACTTCGTCGTACGCTGCCGTGCACACTTTGGTCCAGCGGGCCATGGCGGCGGCGTCCGCCAGCGGCGGCGTGCCGTCGGTGACGCCGTCGAGCATGTCGAGGCGGTGAGCGAACTCGTGGTAGACGACGTTCTGGCCATGCTCAGGGAACTTTGCACCTCGTCGGGCTGCGGCCCATGACAGCAGCACCGGGCCCTGGTAGTGCGCCTGGCCAGCGATGACAATCGGCGACGAAGAGAACGTGCCGCCCCCGCTCGGGCGACTGCCGCGCAGCCTGACGTTTGCTGGATGGACGATGACCGAGGTGACGTCGTCGTAGCCGTCGAGATCGAGTCCGAGCAACAGCATCGAGGCTTGGGCCGCGATGAGGACCTTGATCTGTTCGGTCAGTTCGAATCCGTTGGCCGCCTCCCAGTCGATCGTGACCATGAAGCGAGCAACGAGTGCCTCCATGCGTTCGAGCTCTGCCTGGTCGAGGAGTGACCAGTGCTGAAACCCAGCGACGAGTGCTGGCCGCCACTCTTCATCGAACTCGGGAGGTGTCGTGTCGAACAGCTGCCGCAGCCACCCCAGCATCGTTGGGCTCAGGCGAGGACGTCGGCGGGCGTCGGCCCGCTACGCACCGCGGCGGGCACGTTGTCGGATCCTCCGAAGTACTCGGCCAAGCGGTGATCGGCATCGTCGCCGAAAAGAATTTCGGCGACTTCGCGCAGGCCTGCGGAGGTGTTGATGTCATCGTCGTGAACAACCAGCTCGATCTTGGATCGGCGACGCATGAAATCTTCGAGGCGGGTGATCATCTCGGACTCGGCAGCGGAGTAGAGCTCGGCTCGCAGGTAGTCGGCCGACCCCATGATGTCTTCGGCCATGCGCGGATCTTGACGGATCTCTTCAAGCATGGCGAATGCTCGGCGGCCGTATCGGCGCCAGAGGCGTTCGCTCAGCGGCTCGGTGTCGGGCTTCTCGCGAAGGTCGTCGAGGCGCATCAGGCGCGCTTGGCGGAAGAATTCCTTCCGGGTCACCTTGGCGGGCTCGCCGTACCAGTTGTGCAGGTCGCGCTCGAGCGGCACCCCAAGTGACTCGATCTCGTCGGCGACTTCTTCACCGACGTTGAGGCAGTCGGTGAGCTTGCCACCGAAGATGGTGACAACTCGCTCGGTGTGGTTGACCTCGACCGCATGCTTGCGGCTGAGCTTGGTCCAGTCGACGTCCTTCTGGTCGCCCTTCCCTGCGTTGACGACCAGCGGTCGCACGCCACAGCGCTCAGCGATGATGTCCTGCCGGGTGAGCGGTGCGGGCAGGTCCATGCGCGCGTTGATCTGCTCGAGAAGGAAATCGATATCGGCGTCGTCCACTTCGGTATACGGCGTGTCGACGCGGGTGTCGGTGGTGCCAATCACGGAACGGCGACCCATGGGAATCACGTAGAACAGCCGCTCGGTGTCGTCGTAGAACGCGAGGACTTTGTGATGGTTGTTGGTCGTGAGTCGAGGCACCACGAGGTGGATGCCCTTGGAATACACAATGCGGTGCTCGGTCGTGAGCCCCCACTGCCGATTCGTCTCGTCGACGAATGGCCCGGCAGCGTTCACGATTGTGCTTGCAGTCGTGGTGAACTCTTCGCCGCTATCGACGCATCGCAGCGTGGCCGTCCACTTGTCGCCCGACCGGGTGGCCGAGACCATCTCGATGTAGTTGGCTGCGGTGGCGCCGGCCTCGATTGCCGAGCGGACGAAGTTGAAAACGAAACGAGCGTCGTTGTCGACGAGGATCCCGTCGTGATAGTCGATGCCGCCGGCGACGTTCTCGGTGTTGATTGCTGGCTCTTCGGTTTCGATGTCGTCCCGGCTCAGCAGGCGCGGTCGATTGGTGCCGAACAGACCAATGATCCAGTAGCCGAGCGCACCGAATGCCGCGAACCACGGCTTGTATGGGCCCTTCTCGTCGAGTGCTGCGTAGAACCCGATCTGCTTGATGTTGTCGCGGTAGGCCTTCATCAGCCGGTTCCGCGAGAGACACAGCTTGAACACGAGCCACAGCTCGTAGTTTTCCAAGTACTTGAACCCACCCCAGACGAGGTTGGACGAGGCCTGGCTGGTGAAGCTGGCGAAGTCGCCGCGATCGATCAGGGCAACGTTCGCACCACGGCCCGCGAGCGATGCAGCGGTGACGGCGCCGTTGATGCCGCCGCCAATGATCAGCGTGTCGAAGGTGCCGTTCCGCATCCGGCCGATGTGAGTCGAGCGCAGTGACATCTCGTCAGCGTACGGCCCGATCGGACGGCCGTCCTCGCGTGTTCACAAACGTTCGCGGTGCTGAGTGTCAGGTGGCGTTGACGATGAGCACCGAAAGCACGACGCTCACGAGGCCGACTGCCACCGGTGTGGCATACGTGGCCCACACCTTCGTCGGCTTGTGACCTGGGGCGAGCATCACGCTGCCGCACAGCGCTCCGGCGACGGCGCCACCGAGATGGCCGCCGATCGAGATGCCACCGATGAAGAAGGTGAGAAAGAAGTTGAGCAGCAAGATGCGGCCGATGCTGGTGGAGAACGGGTTGATCCCGCGGTGCCAGAGGCCGACTGCTGCGGCCGACATTAGGCCGAACACTGCTCCGGACGCGCCTGCCGTGAGGCCGCCCTGATCGAGCAGGAGCACGCCGAGCGAACCACCGAGCAGTGATGCGAAGTACAGCAGGAGGAATCGCACGCGGCCGAGCTGCGGCTCCAGCATTGGGCCGAGCACATAGAGGAAATACATGTTCAGCGCAATGTGGATGACGCCGTAGTGCATGAAGCCGGATGTGACCAGGCGGTACCACTGTCCGGGTTCGGTGAATTGAATCGGGACGCCCCGTGTGCTGGGCAGTGTGCCATCAGCGAGGATTGACTTGGAGAGCGCGAAGTCGAGGTGCGCTTCGGTTGTGCGTCCAGCGAGGGCATCGCTGTCACGTGTCCACAACAGCACGCCGATGAACACCGCGACATTGATGCCAATGAGCACCATGGTCATGAGGTTCGGCTGGCCCGCGGACCAGAACTTCGCTCGGGTCTTCAAGTCGGGTTGCGCAGCCTTCACGCAATCGGGGCAGTGGCTGCCGACGGAGGCTGTGGTGAGACACTGATTGCAGGCGGGCTTGCCGCATCGCGTGCATCGGCGCCCCGTTTCGGTGTCGGGATGCCGGTAACACCTGGCTGACGACGACGGTGCGCCCATTGGCATCGAAGTGGGCGGTCCTGCGGAGTACGGCAATCCGGAGGATCCGGAGCCGGGTGGGGGCGGGGGGAGCGGCACGATGCCAGGCTACCGAACCGCCCTTGGCGGTCGGGTCGCGGCTGAGAAACGAATGATCAACTCGGTCACCCTTCCGGCCACCGCGGCGCCGGGTGCTGTCCGTCGTTCGGACGCGGCGTGCCGAGCAGATTGCCTTGCACGAAGTCGCAGCCAGCGGCACGGAGATGTTTCAACTGCTCGGCGCCACTCACGCGCTCGGCGACGACCTGCATGTCGAGCGCGTGGGCGAGCAGGACGAGTGCGCGGACCAATCGAATGTCGGTGTCGGACGAACCGGATGGCAGCGCCAACGAGCCGTCGAGCTTGAGATAGTCGGCGCCGACGTCGGTCAAGACGGAGAGCGCGCTGGCGCCCGTCCCGAAGTTGTCGACGGCGATGCGCACACCGATCCGTCGGAGGGCACGAACTGTCCGATGCACGTCGACGTTGCCACTGACCAGCGCACTCTCGCGTGCTTCGAGGACGAGGCGCGACGCGCCCACACCGTGATCGCGCAGGACTTCTTGTACCTGATGGACGAAAGAGGAACTCGACAGCTGCACCTGCGACACGTTTGCGTGCACGGTGAAGTCGTCGCCGACAAGACCCTGATCGATCCACTGCCGGAGATCGGTGAGGGCGGACCGCAACACGAACTCACCGAGGCGTCCAATTGACCCCGATTCTTCAGCGACCGAGACGAACGTGATCGGGTCGATGCGGCCGAGTGTGGGGTGGGTCCAGCGCACGAGTGCTTCGGTGGCCGATGCGCGGCGCGTCACGGCGGAGAACACGGGCTGGTATTCGATGGTGAGTTCGGTGCGTGCGATGGCCTGGGCGAGCGCAGCCGCCAGTTCGGTGCGTTCACGCGCCGCGGACCGCATCTGTGACGTGAACAGCACCGAGCGTCCTCGACCTGTTCGCTTTGCTTCGTACATTGCCGTGTCGGCGTTACTGACCAGCGCCGAGGCCGCCGACTGGTCCGGCAAGCCGAGCGTGTCAGCGTCGGACAGCGCGATACCGACACTGACGGAGAACTCGAGGTCGAGCTCTCGGACTCGAAGTCGACCGCTGAGCGCCTGCCGGATTCGATCGGACAGTTCGAGAGCGGTGACCGTGTCGGGCATGTCGCGACAGACGACGAGGAACTCATCACCACCGATCCGGGCGACGTGATCGTTCGGCCGAACTGCCTCAGCGAGTCGAGCTGCGGTGGAGACGAGCAGTCGATCGCCAACTGCGTGGCCGAGTGCATCGTTCACGTACTTCAGACGATCGAGGTCGATGAAGAGCGCAGCCACATGGCCGTGGTTGCCACGTTGTTGGGAGACGGCGTCTTCGAGCACCGACAGCACCTGCCGACGATTCGACAAACCGGTCAGGGGATCGTGACTGGCGCGGTGGCGCAGCCGCTCGGTCTCGCTTCGGGTTGCGGTGACTTCGTGAGCGATCACGGCGATGTAGCCGTCGTCGCCGCTGTCGGTGCTTCCCGGTCGCACGGCAACCGTGGCGCGGAAGACCAGCGACCGCCCCGTCTCGTCGGTGTGGTCGAAGTCGCCCTGCCAAGTGCCGTACTCCGTCGTCGTGAGCAGGTGTTGCGGGACATGGTCGAGTAGGGACCGCAGCATCGAGTGTGCTGGCGAGCCCTCGGTCATCTGATCTGTCGACGCGGCACCGAGCACTCGAAGTGCGACTGGATTGATGGTCCGAACGGTGCCGTCGCGATCGAGCACGATGACGACTGACCCGTCGGCATCGAGCAGTTCGTCGATCTCGCTCGGCAGCGCGTCGCTCGACTCAGCGAAATCGATGAGGAGGTCCGCGTCGGAGGCAGAGCCGCCAGGGGACTCGACCGGCGGATGAGGCGGCAGACGGCGCGGCGGTTCGAACACTGGCGAGCCGACGGTTCGGTCGTCGTTGTCGTTGTCGTTCGGCACGGAGTGCCCCTGTCACTTGCTGTTTACGATGCGTCGACCGGGGTCATCGTCCAAATGTTCCGATCACGTCAGCGGACGCGATCGCAACGGTCTGAACGAAATCCAGAAGATCAGCTGCTGCAGTGCCATCGGCAAGTTCGGTCTGTTGGTTGAGCGCGTAGATCGTGAGGCGATACACGTGGGCAGGGTCGCCGGGCGGTGGGCAGGGTCCGTCGTAGCCGACGTTG
>CAXMZV010000202.1:0-7275 GCA_964199985.1 Candidatus Ilumatobacter isfjordensis
GCCACACGCGCTTTGTCTGCAATCGTGCCTCCGAACAGATAGCCCTCCTGCGGAACGACGACCACACGTTCGCGCAGCGACGCAAGCGTGGCGTCGCGCAGGTCGACTCCGCCAAAGGTGATCGTGCCGTCAGTCGGGTCGTACAACCGGGCCATCAGCTTGGCGAGCGTCGACTTGCCGGACCCGGTGGACCCCACCACCGCGAGCCGTTCACCGTCCGCAACCGTGATCGACACATCTTCGAGGACCTTCGCTTCGGTCTCGGGATAGCGGAAGCCGACTCCGGTCACGGCGACGGCACCGGCAGCCGGCAGCACCTGCTCGCCGTCGAGGAGGTCCGGCGTCGTGTCCAGAATCCCAAAGAGCTTGCTGAGCGATGCAGCTGACGATTGCACCGTGTTGTACAGCTGACTGAGCTGCTGGACCGGTTCGAAGAGCTGCGCCAACAGCAGCACCACCGCGATCAACGTGCCGATGCTGATGTCCCCACGATTAACGAGCCAGCCACCGATGCCGATCGCCAACGCCGAAGCGATCACACCCGCCGCCTCGACCAGGCCAAAGAACCAGGTGGACACGCGAAGGCTGTGGATGTGGGACTGGTACAAGCCTCGGTTCGAGGTCTCGAAGCGTCGAATCTGCTCGGGCTCGCGGGCGTAGGCCTGAATGACACGGACGCCGGCGATGCCCTCTTGCAAGGTCGACAGGTTCTGGCCAACCTGCTCGCGCACGTCGAGATACGCGGCGTTGGAGTCACGTTGGAACTTGCGTGACGCAATGACGAGGATCGGGAAGACCAGCAACGCAACGATCGTCAATTGCCAGCTCAGGATCAGCAGCAAGATGAACGAGAACGTCACAAGCAGTCCGGCGCCAACGAATTGCAGGAGGCCCCACTGCACCAGCTCTGCCATCGACTCGATGTCGGCCGTCATGCGGGCGACGAGCACGCCCGACTTGTTGCGGTCGAAGAACGCCAGCGACTGCTTCTGCATGTGGCCGAACACTCGAATACGCAACAACCGGAGGAACCCCTCCCCTGCTCGGTTGATGAACACGTACTGCTGTCGCGACGCCAAGTACGCGGCGGCGACGACGCAGATGTACATGATGACGGCATTGCGGACGACGTCGCGATCGAGCTTGCTGATACCACTGTCGATGGCGTACTTGACGATCACGGGGCCGAGCAGGAGGCCGAGCGTCGTGATCGCGGAGAATCCGATCGCAGCCATCACGGTGCGTTTGAACGGCGCGGCCATCCGAGCGGCCCGCCGGATGACCTGACGGGCCTCGTCGGAGTCCAACCGGTCGTCTTCGTCGATGGCGTTCATCGCCCACATCAGCTGGCACCCCCGTCCGGAGCGGCGCCAGCGACCACCGATGCATCGTCGGGGCGGTCCATGGCGGCCAGCACGTCGCGGTAGCGCTGTTCTGTGGCGAGCAGCTCGTCGTGGGTACCGATCGCTGCGACGCGCCCCCCGTCGAGCAGCGCGACCCGGTCTGCCAGGGCAATCGTGCCCGGCCGATGCGCAATGACGATGGTCGTGCGGCCATCCATGACCGTCGACATCGCCGATCGAATCTCGTGTTCCTTGGATGGGTCGACCGCAGACGTTGCGTCGTCGAGCACCAGCACTCGCGGATCAGCCAGGATGGCCCGCGCAATGGCAATACGTTGGCGCTGGCCGCCGGACAACGAGTAACCGCGCTCACCCAGCCGGGTGTCGTATGCGTCGGGCAACCCCATGATGAAGTCGTGTGCTCCGGCCAACCGGGCAGCGCTCTCGACGGTTGCCTGGTCGGCATCAGGATGCGCGAACGCAATGTTGGCACTCACCGAGTCGTGGAACAGCAGCGTGTCTTCGAAGACGATTCCGACGGCGCGGCGCAGTTCGTGCAGCGTGAGGTCGCGAACATCAACACCGTCGATCTGAATCGACCCGGCGTCCACGTCGTAGAAACGGATGAGCAGACGTGCGACCGTTGACTTGCCGGAGCCAGTGCCCCCGACCAAGGCAATCGACTGGCCCGCCTCCAGTTCCAGGTCGAAGCCAGTGAGCACCGGCAGACCAGGCGCATATCCGAAGTGGAGATTGCCAAAGCTGACGGCGCCGAGTCCGGTGCCGGCCGGAAGCGTCTTGGGGTCCGTAGCGTCGGTCACGATCGGCACCGTTTCAAGCACCTCGTTCACTCGCTCGATCGCTGCAGCGGCGCGCTGGCCCCAGGCAATGGCCATGCCCAGCATGCGCAAAGGCGCGACCAGCAACGCAACATAGAAGTTGAACTGCACGAGCTGGCCGAGCGTGAGATCACCGTCGATCACCTGCATGCCTCCCACGCCGAGCACAGCAATGAGGCCGATCTGCGGGAGGAGCTCGATCGCGGGGAGGCACTTCGCCCGGATGCGTGCTGCTTCGATCGAGACACGTCGGATGTCGTCGGCTTCCTTGCTCAGCTTGTCGGCCCGGACCTGCTCGGCACCGAATCCCTTGACGACGCGGATGCCGCCGACGGACTCCTCGACAACGGTGGCGAGCTCGGCCTGTTCGGCCTGCACTGCCTGCACTGCCGGGTGGATGGAGTGGGAGAAACGTCGGCCTGCCCAGTTGACGAGCGGAAGCGGTGCGAGGGCGACCAATGCAAGGAACGGATTGGTGATGAACAAGATGATGGTGACGACGACGATCATCGCGAGGTTCGACGCGGTGATCGGAATCATCACGACGAACTGCTGGATCTGCTGCAGGTCGCTCGACGAACGACTCATCAGCTGGCCGGTCTGAGATCGGTCGTGATAGCCAACGTGCAGCGACATGATGTGGCCGAACAGCCGCTCACGCAGCTTCGTCTCGGTCCACCGGGCTTCGCGAAACGCGTAGAAACGACGGAAGGCCGTGAAGAGCCCCGCGAAGACCCCGGCTGCAGCAACGAGACCCGCCCACATCCAGACGTTGTCGTCGCCTTCGACGCCCCGATCGATGCCGAATCCGACCAGTCGCGGCACGGCCACCTTGCCGGCCATCCAGCCCAGCCCGATCAGGGTTCCGATGATCAGGTTGCGGCGTTGCTCGGCCAACGTGGCCGTCAACAGCGCCCAACGACGCTGGTCGCGACTTCTCGGTTCAGCGTCCGCCATCGTTCAGTGCGCCACGCTCAGCTCAAGAGCTCAGTGACACGGCCCTTCGGCCGGCCGATGATGGCAGCCTTCTTGGTGACGACGACGGGGCGCTGCAGCAATTGCTTGTGCTTGACGAGGATGTCGACGATCTGGTCGTCGGTGGCGACGTCGTCGTCGGTCAACTCGAGCTTCTTGAACTTGCTGTCGCGACGAACCAGGTCGGTGGCCGGGTCTTCGAGCTTGGCGATGATTCCACGAATCTCGTCTGCATCCGGCGGGTTCTTGATGTAGTTGACGGTTTCGAAGTCGACACCGAGTTCTTCTGCAATGCGCACGGCATTGACCGAAGAGTTTCAATGCTGGTTGTGATAGATCCGAACATCAGCCATGTGATTCAGGATAGAACCCTGGCGGCTGCTCAGCCTTATCGGTTGTTCTTGCGCGTCAGCCGAGCGTAACTTCGTTGATCGAACCCGTGGTCACGTCGTAGACGAAACCGCGCATGTATGTTGCGTCGACAAACGGCGTGACCAGCAGCCGCTGCATCGACTGACGGACGTCTGCGTACGGGTCAACGAAGGACTCGACGGACCACCGTGGCTTGATACCGAGCTCCTCTTCAAGCTGATTCTTGAAGCTATCGTCGGTGACCTTCTCCAGACCGCAGTCGGTGTGGTGTACCAGGACGATCTCACGCGTGCCAAGTGCGCGCTGACTGAGACACAGCGACCGGATGACGTCGTCGGACACGATCCCGCCGGCGTTGCGGATGATGTGTGCCTCGCCGTTCTGCAGTCCGAGCAGCTTGAACGTGTCCATCCGGGAATCCATGCAGGCCACGACGGCCATCTGGCGCAACGGCGCGACTTGCAGATCGTGGTCCGAGAAGTCAGCGGCGAACTCGGAATTCAGTTCGACGAGTTCGTCGGTGGTGGGGGTGAAGTCGCTCATCGCGCTGACCGTAGTGCTCAGCGCAGTGACCTGCTCAACGCTGTGACAGCACATCTCTATGGTGGCTCTCACCGGCTCCCTCCTGGCGTTTCATCCATCGCGTGGAGGTCATCATGTTCCCGTCACTGTCATTCAGCAATCTGCCGCGTGCCCACATCGATCCAATCGAGACTCCGTTCGACGCCCTCCGACTCATCTTGATGATGGTCGGCTCCGACGCATCGGCCGAAACGCTCGTGCTTGCCCTCGACGACCGGCGATGCGGTGTGAGCATCACCAGCGTGTCGGGAACCGACGACCCCGATGCCGTACTCGGCGTCATCGACGCATTGGCAGAGTCGGCACGGTCATCACTCGACGTCGCCGGTCTTGTCGTTGCGTCGGTTCGACCGGACAGCGAGTTCGAGGTCAGCGACCTGACCCGCTGGCACGAAGCCGACCAGTCATGCTGGGAGTCCGACATCGAGCTCGTCGAGTGGTTCGTCATCGGTACATCGATCTCATGCCCGCGCGAGTTCTGCGGCGTTCCGCCGCGATGGGCGCGCTGATCAGTCGGGCGCAGTTTGCGCGAGCTCCGCCTTGCGGGCCCGTCGTTGCGCGGGCGACAGCCGAAGTCCGGCGTCGCGCAGACGTCGCAGTAGTTCTCGACTCTCGACCGCCGTGGCGCCGGCGCTGACCATCTGGGCCCGATACGGCTCCGGGATGTCGTAGTGGTCGCCTTGGAAGCCGCGGCGCGGGATCCCGACCAGATCTGCGAAGTCGTGGAGCTCGTCGTACGACATGTCGCTCACCAAGTGACACCACTTCTCGCCCCGGTGCCACCAGCGAGCCTCGTCAATCAGGATCGTCACGGGGTGCAGCCTGCCAGACTGCACCAGTGAACTCACCCTCCCCCTCTCGCCACAGTGACCCCGCCGGCCACGAGGTTGCCCCCGGTGTAGCTGAAGTCGCGTGGACCACGCACGTCAGCACCGATACCGACCTGCTCGAACGGCTCGTCCTTCGACACCGTGAGCGTCAACGCCGGTATCACCGCATCGAACACGTCGAGGCCGTGCTCGGCCACATCGATGAGCTTTCGGTCCATGAGTCGATCGACGATCTCGGCGTACTCGTGGCCGCCGCGCTGTATCACGACGCGATCTACGAGTCGCAGCATCCCGCGAACGAACGGGCGAGTGCTCGCCTGGCCCGGCGCGACCTCGCTGCGCTCGGGTGGGACGTCTCGCGGGTGACGCTGGTCGGCACCATGATCGAGGGAACCAAGGCCCACGTCGATCCGCCGGACAGGGACACGGCGGTGTTGTTCGACGCCGACCTGGCCATTCTCGGCGCCGATGCTGGCGAGTACCGAAGATACGTCTCAGCAGTGCGCGACGAATACGGCCACCTCGACAACGCTGAGTGGACCGCGGGCCGCGCCTCGGTCATGGCAGCGTTTCTCGAACGGCAGACGATCTACGCCACTGCAACCGGACGAACACGGTGGGAAGAAGCGGCGCGAGCCAACATCACTGCCGAGCTGGCCGAGCTGACGGGTTGAGCTCCGTCGCTGGGCTGCGGTCATCCATGTCCGGTGTCTGTGCCGAGGCCTGTGCCGGTTCCGGGTCGCCCGCCTCGATCTCGTCTTGAGCTGACCGTTCGATCGCGGCATAGGTCAGGATCGCTGCGGTCGCGATGACGCCCATCAAAGCCATCGCCTGTCGACGGCCAACCGCCTCGGCAAACAGGCCCAGTGGGAACGCGGCGATGCCGAACCCGGCGAAACTGAGCTGGAGCAACGACTGCACGCGACCCTGATGCGATGGCTCGGTCAAGTTGAGTGAGATGGCGTTCGACAGCGACTGATAGCCCGTCGTGCCGCCACCGATGATGACGACAACGAACACCGCAACCCAGTAGGTCGGCGACAGCGCAAGCGCGGTGACGCCCACACCGAAGATCGTGCCGGTGATTGCCATCACTCGCCACCGTCCTGGCCGGTCGGCACGACCGGCCAGCCACAGCCCGACCGCCACGGCACCGACCGATGCAGCCGAGCTGATCAGGCCAACCCAACCGTCGTTGTCGAGGTCGAAGGTGTCTTTGACCAACGCCGGGATGAACACGACGTAGTTGAAGCCGAACATGATGACAACAAACGAACTGACGAGGAGGCGACGCAGATGTGGCCGCGACCGGACGTACCGCACCCCGTCGACGATCTCAGCGAGCGGCCGCGCCGGCGGAAGGTCGACCGGCGGCGCAACATGGGGCAGACGCAGCACCGCAAGGAACGACAGGAACGAGAATGCTCCAGCGACGAGGTAAGCCCCGCCGATGCCAAAGAACGCAATGCCGGCCAACGCTCCGGCGAACGATGGGGCGATCACCCGGGTGCCGTTCATGCTCAACAGCGACAGGGTGATGGCGTTGCCCAGTTGTTCTCGGCCGACCAACTCAGTGGTGAACGCGACGCGAGCCGGCCCGTAGAACCCGAACGCGGTACCTTGCACAAGCCCAGCGGCAGCAAGCATCCAGAACTGTTCGTTCCCCGAAACAACAGCTACGCCCATCGCTGTGGCGCCTGCGGTCAATGCCATCTGGCTCCACAGCATCACCGTCCGCTTGGGCAGCCGATCTGCTGCAACGCCACCGAGTGGCGTTGCGATCAACATCGTCGCGCCGAACACGAGGTAGACGAGGCCCATTGCACTGTCGCGCTCGGTGAGTTCCCAAGCGAGGATGCCCCGCAGCAGGAACTGCATCTGCACCGCCATGAACGAGAACGTTCCGGCCCACCACAGACGTCGATAGTCAGGCAGCGACAAGGAGGAAAAGGACTCCTTCAGACCCGTTCGACCCCCAGCCATCGTTCCATGGTGCCTGATTCAGGCGTGGACGGGTTCACCGCACCGGTGTGCCATGTGTCAGAGCGCTGTGCGGTCAGTTACGACGCGGCTTCGTGCGCACCGGGATGGGGATCGGCGTCTTGTCGTTGTTGCGTTCACCCGAAATCACGGCGCCCGCGGCAGCAGCGACTGCGGCAACCGTGACGATGATGGTGATCAACACAATGACCACCGTACCCCATTGCGTCCGCAATGTGATTCACTGATCCCATGACCGATCTGGAAACGATGCCGGTGCAGGACACGGATCTGCTCACCGATGAGACGACTGAAACGGAAGAACCGACTGCGGCGCACATCGTCAAGGTGAAG
>CAXMZV010000203.1:0-7241 GCA_964199985.1 Candidatus Ilumatobacter isfjordensis
CTCAATGACGTCACCGGCATCCTGGTCGAGCCCGGAGACGTCGACGCGCTCGCTGCGGCCATCGTCCGACTCGGCGGCAACAACGACACGGCCCTTCGGATGGGCGCTGCTGGACAACAACTGATGCACGACGACTTCGACAAGCGGCATCAGTTCGACGCGTTCGCCCGCCATTTCGCTGACGTCAGCGCAAGCGCTCGCTGAGCCGAGCAACACGTCACGCGCTGGCGGATTCGCGAGCTTCCAATTCTGCATGCGCGGCAGCGAGACGGGCGACGGGAACTCGGAATGGCGAGCAGCTGACGTAGGTCAGTCCGTAGCTGTGGCACAGGGCGATCGATGCCGGGTCGCCGCCATGTTCGCCACACACACCGGCCACGAGATCCGGGGTGAGTGTGCGCGCCGACTTCAACGCCATGTCGAGCAGCCTCCCGACGCCTTTCGGGTCGAGCGTCGCAAACGGGTTGACATCGAAGATTCCGGTGGCGAGATAGTTCGACAGGAAGCCGGTCTCGGCGTCGTCGCGGCTCATCCCGAACGTCGTTTGGGTGAGGTCGTTCGTGCCGAAGGAGAAGAAGTCGGCATGCGCTGCGATTTCCTCGGCAACGAGCGCAGCGCGCGGCACCTCGATCATCGTGCCGATGATGACCGGTATCTCGATGTCGCGTTCGGCCATGACCGACTCGGCTTCGGCCTCGATGACCGAACGCTGACGGACGAGTTCCGCAGCGTCGCACACCAGCGGAACCATCACCTCGGGACGCGCGTCGATCCCCTCGCTGGCGACTTCAGCGGCGGCCTCGTAGATCGCCCGTGTCTGGATGCGGGTGATCTCCGGGTACTCCAGGCCGAGACGCACACCACGCAGACCGAGCATCGGGTTCGACTCGCGGCGCCGGTCGACCTGAGCCAGCAGCGTCGTTGCCGCATCCAGTTGTTCGAGCAGGCTGTTCATCGTTTCCAGGTCCGGAGCGGATCGGAGCCGAAGCTGCAGGTCGGTGATCTGCAGCTGCAGTTCGTCGCGGCTCGGCAGGAACTCGTGCAGCGGTGGGTCGAGGAGGCGAATCACGACGGGCTGACCGTCCATGGCACGAAACAGTTCGGCGAAGTCATGGCGCTGGAACGGCAGCAGTTCGGCGACGGCTGCGTTGCGTTCGGGTGCGGTCGGTGCGGTGATCATCCGCTGCATGACAGGGAGACGATCCGTCCCGAAGAACATGTGCTCGGTTCGGCACAGCCCGATCCCTTCGGCTCCGAGGCGCCGAGCGCGCAGCGCGTCACCGCCCTCGTCTGCATTGGCCCGGACACCCAACGTGCGAATCTCGTCGGCCCAACCGAGCAACGTGGCAAGCGCCGGGTCGTCGAGATCTGGGTCTCGGGTCTCGACCTTGCCGGCGAACACGCTGCCAGTGCCTCCGTCGAGTGAGATCCAGTCACCTTCGACGTACTGTTCGTTGCCCACCGCAACGATGCGCGAGCTCAGGTTGATGTGCAGCGTTGAGGCGCCCACGACAGCCGGACGCCCGAACTGTCGTGCGACGAGCGCAGCATGACTCGTCCGACCGCCGCTGGACGTGACAATGCCGACCGCTGCGAGCATGCCGTGCACGTCGTCGGGTCGAGTCTCGGGTCGGACCAAGATCACCGAGCGACCTTCCTCCGCCCAGCGAACGGCGAGATCGGGGTCGAACGCAATCTGTCCGACCGCGGCTCCGGGTGACACGTTGAGGCCCGTGGCGATCTTCGTGGCCTCGCGCATCGATGACTCGAGGAACTGCGGGTGGAGCATGGACTCGATGTGTGCGGGGGTGATCCGCCGCACCGCCTCGGTCACGTCGATGACTCCCTCGGCAACGAGATCGACGGCGATTCGTACCGCCGCTTGCGCCGTCCGCTTGCCATCGCGGGTCTGCAACAGCCAGAGCTTGCCTCGCTCGACAGTGAACTCCATGTCTTGCATGTCGCTGTAGTGCGACTCGAGGCGCTGCGCGATCTGGGTGAACTGTTCACCGATTTCGGGCATGACATCGCCCAGTTCAGAGATCGGGCGAGTCTGACGAATGCCTGCGACGACGTCTTCGCCTTGGGCGTTGATCAGGAAGTCGCCTTCGAGGCCCGGCTGCCCCGTCGTTGCGTTGCGTGACATCGCGACTCCGGTCGCCGAATCCTCGCCGTAGTTGCCGAAGACCATGGCAACGATGTTCACACCAGTGCCCAGATCATGGGCGATGCCAGCCGCCTCTCGGTAGTCATTGGCGCGTTTGCCGTCCCAGCTCTCGAAGACCGCTCGGATCGAAGCGTTCAGCTGCTCGTGAGGATCGGTGGGAAACGGAGCCTTGGAGCGGCGGAGGACGACCGACTTGAAGTCGTCGATCACGGAGGTCAGGTCGTCGACCGTGAGTGCAGAGTCCTCGACCACGCCGGCCTGTTCCCGCGCTGCGGTCAAGACTCGCTCGAAGTGTTCGTCACCGATGTCCAATACCACCGAACCGAACATCTGGATCAGACGGCGGTACGAGTCGAGGACGAAGTGCTCGTTGCCCGTGGCGCGGATCATTCCCTCGACGACCTCGTCGTTCAAACCGATGTCGAGCACGGTGTCCATCATTCCGGGCATCGAGAACTTGGCACCCGATCGACATGCAACGAGCAGTGGATTGGACGGGTCACCAAAGACTCGACCGGTCTGCGCTTCGGTGGCGTGCATGGCGTCGACCACCTGCATCCAGACCTCGTCGGGGAGCGTGCCCTTCCGACTCGAGTATTCGTTGCAGGCCGCCGCAGTGACCGTGAATCCGGGAGGCACGGGAATGCCGAGCCTGGTCATCTCGCCGAGGTTGGCACCCTTTCCTCCCAGCAGTCCGCGAACGCGGTCCCAGTCACCGCCAACTGACTCCTGCGCATCATCGATCTGGTCGAATCGGTACACCCATGTTGATGGCATCACACTGCTCCCTTGTGCGGCAGACGAAAAACCGCCCCACGAGCATCGCAACTACAGATCCTCAGCATCAGAGTCATTGGTCCCGCGTTCGGGCGATGACGGCGCGCTCTGCTCCGGTGCGCTCTTAGCGCCTAGCCCACCATTCGGTGGCGACCTCGAAGCCGAGTTCTGCGCATTGCGCTTCGATGAATGCGTCTCGGCCCTTGGCCCTCGGGCTGGTGTAACCGGCACCGATGATCGTCTCCCCGTCGTGGCCAGCAATGTAGCGAGTGACCCGTTTGCCGTGCTCGGAGAGCGTGGTCCAGAGTTCATAGGGCAGGCAACGGTTGATGCCCTCGCTCCGGAACCACGGAGCGAAGTACTCGACATTCGGCATCGAGCGGACATCCTCAGACAGGTTTGGCGTACCACTGTGCCAACAGCGATTATCCCGAATCACAGCCGCCCCCGCTGGCGTCGGACACAACGTCGACCACTTCATCCAGTTGGGTTCGTCAGCGAGTGTCGGGATGGAGTCGAGCGAGCGCTGGGTGCCCGGGATCTGGCGGATCGGACCGTTCTGCCAGGTCAGGTCGATCATCGGGAAGTTGATCGTGACCACCGGAACAGGCATCTGCCGGATTGACAAGTTGCCCACAGGATCGTGCGGTTCGACCCAGATGTTGTCGCTGTGGAGGCCCTGATACTCGATTGCACCGGGCAGTGCGAGGTCGCCGCCACCGCCTCCGACCACGTAATCAGCCGATCCGAAGATCGCGGTGAGGATCGGCGTTGTGGTGGGCAGATCGATCACGTCGACCCATTCAGGCTCGTGCAGACGATGTCTCGATGCCGATGAGGAGCCGAACGAATACCGATGCGGAAGACCACCCGCGCCACCGCCAGCCGAGGCATCGGGGTCGGCCGCAAGGATTTCGTCGACGACGCGTTCGGTTGCCCGCTTGAGGTTGGCCAGTCGTCGCGCGTCGAGGGCATCGGTGACCACGACGAACCCGTCGCGGTGGAAGAGTTCGGCAGCGCGCTCGACTTGGTCCGGCGTGCACGTCTCGAGATCGGGAATGCCGTTGTTCACCCGCAAGGTCTCTCGGAGCGCCTTGACGCCGGGGTCGTCGCGGCGACGCTCCCAGCCCACGCAGGTGGGGTCGCCGGCAGCGAGGTTGCGGTGCTCCGGCGTGGTTTCGACGCCGGCATACAAGTCGGGTGTTGCCAGCCCATCCGGATTGTCATTGCTCGCTGCGGTCTGGCGAGGCCGATTCACGAACCCATTCGGCGGCACCGCCGCATTCCATCCAACGGTCGACGTCACGACCACGATTCTGCCAGCCGGACATCAGAAGTGCCAGGCTTACCCAGTCAGACTCGGCAGCCTTGAGAAGATCGCGAGGCCGACGACGCAGCTGCCAGGAGCAACGGGAGGGCACGGTCGTTCACTGCTCCGAGAACAGCCGTGTACATGCAGATCATGATGAGGATGGTCCCAGTTCACTGACTGCGGACACGAGTTGCTCGACCGCTCGTTCGATCGTCGCGTCGCTGGAAGCAATTGTCATTCGGGCAAAGCCGGCGCCTTCGCGGCCGAACCAGTGGCCGGGGCTGAGCGCGACGCCCGCGGCCGTGGCGAGCCATGAGGGAAGCTCGGCCACATCGATGCCCAGTGCGGTGAGATCCAGCCAAGCGAGGTATGTGCCTTCGGGTGCGATGAGCCTGATCTTGTCGGGCAGTCCATCTGCGAGCACCGCCGCGTTTGCCGAAACGAGTGAGATGAGTTCATCGACCCACGCGGCGCCTTCGCAATACGCGGCCTCGAACGCTGCCAACGCGAACACGTTGTTGCGGGTCAGATGAAATTGCGAGCTTCTTGTTCGGAAACGATCCGCAGCCTCATCATCATCGGTGATGATGAGTGTGTCGCAGACCCCCGCAAGACCAAAGGTCTTGATCGGTCCATGCGTCGCAGCCCACCGAACCCCACTCTCGGCAGCGGCCGTCGCGAACGGTGTGAATCGATTCGGAGGGAGCGCAAGATCGGCATGTATCTCATCAGCGAGCACAAAAACGTCGTGGTCAGCACAGATGGTCGCAACCGCGGTCAGTTCGTCTGTGGTCCAGACCCGGCCCACCGGGTTGTGCGGATTGCACAGAATGAGAAATCGGTTGGCTGGGTCAGCGGCCTTGGCCGCCAAGTCCTCGAAGTCCATCTCGTAGCGCCCACTCGATAGGACAAGAGGGTTTCGCGTCACAGTCCGACCATTGTGAGAGACGATGGTTTTGAAGTCGGTGAACACCGGGGGCTGGATGATCACACCATCACCCGGCTCGGTGAGTTCGTCGATCAGGACTCCGATCGACGTTCCGACACTCGGACTCACGCTCGTGATGAGATCGGTGCAGTCCCAGCCGTGACGCCTCAACGTCCAACCCCGGAACGCCTCGATGACAGCATCCGGTCGCGTCTCATAGCCGTACCACGCGGTCGCAGCTCGTGACGTGAGGGCGTCCACCAGGCAAGGAGCGAGATCAAGGTCTGGCTCGGCGATCCACAAAGGCAAGACGTCAGAGCTTCCGAAGTGGTGCATGAGCGTTTCAGCGTCCGAGCCTTGCCTCCGGTCTCCAGCGTTGTGCTCGTTGTCGATCGTTCCGCTCATGGTTCACCTCTCCCCCATTTGACGAGCGTAGGCCCGGAGGTCAGCCGAGCTTTGCGACGAGGACTCGAAGAGGGAACAGCGGAAACACAGACCGCCTCCGGTCGATCCGTAGCGAACCCGCTCCGGAGCCAACCAATCGCCGGGCCTCCTCCGCCGTTGACATACCATGGAAGCGATGTCAGAGCAGCGCAGCAACAAGTTGGATGCAGATGTGCTGGGCGCGCCGTTGGAACTTCCGTGTGGCGTCGTGCTCAAGAACCGGCTGGTGACAGCGGCGATGTCCGATTCGCTCGGAGATGGTGCTGGGCGTCCGACCGAGGAACAGATCAAGCTGTATCGGAGATGGTCGGCGGGCGGTGCTGCCCTCTCTCTCATCGGTGAGGTGCAAGTCGACCATCGGTATCCGGAGAAGCCGGGAAACCTCGTTCTCGGACCCGACACTGACATGGCTCTCCTGGCTCGTCTCGCCGATGTCGGATCTGCCGACGACGCCCAGGTCTGGCCGCAGCTTGGACGTGCGGGCGCGTTGGCCCATCTCCCGATTTCTCGTCCTGCTGGTCCGTCGGCGCTGAACATCGAGGGTCTGCAGTGCGATGCCTTGACACGGTCCGACATGGAAGCATTGCCAACGATCTACGCCGGTGCAGCAGCTCAGGCCCAAGCTGCCGGCTTAAGTGGTGTCGAGATACACGCCGGGCACGGCTTCTTGTTGAGCCAGTTCCTGTCGCCGCTGTTCAACCATCGTTCCGATCGCTACGGCGGGTCGATCGAGGCGCGATGCCAACTGCTCCTCGACATCGTGCAGCGAGTTCGAGCGGAGGTGGGCTCGCAGTTCGCGATTGCAGTGAAGATCAACTCGAGCGATCAACTCGAAGGCGGGTTGAGCGAGGACGATGCCATCGTTGCGATCTCGCTCCTGGGAAACGAAGCGGTGGATCTGATCGACATCAGCGGAGGGACCTACTTCCCCGGTGCTCCGGCGAATTCTGATCAACGAACATCGGGACCGTACTTTCTGGACTTCGCCCGACGGGCACGGACTGTCACCGACGTGCCGCTGATGCTGACTGGTGGATTCAAGACGCGACGTGAGGCCGCAGACGCCGTTGCATCCGGGGCGACGGACCTCGTGGGGCTCGCACGGACAATGGTGCTCGATCCCGACGTCCCAGCAAAGTGGTGTGATCCGGACGGGGGCGATCCAGAATTCCCTCGCTTTGATTCGCCGCCGCCAGCCGGCGGGATCACCGCATGGTTCACGATGCGACTCACCGCGCTCGCCAACGGCACCGAAGCGGACTTCGACCCAGCGCTCAGTACAGCAATCGACGCGTACGAGTCTCGCGACGCTGCGCGCATCGGAACGTGGAAACAAATCTTCGAGACTCGCGAGCGACCAGCACCCACCGAGTGAACGATCTGGAGCGGGCGATCGGTCGCGTACGCGCCGTTCATGAGCGGGTGACGGTCGCGAGCGGCGTGTGGTGTTTTCGAGTGGGGAGTCGAGTTCGGCCGGTTTCGACGCCTACGATGCTGGGGGATGGTTGTCACTCGACAGCGCCGTCGTGATCTCGCGGGATCAGTGGGCTCCGACGAATTAGCTGATCGCGATGCTGTGGTCCCGCGCAATCATTTCGGCGGCCTTCTCGCCG
>CAXMZV010000204.1:0-7206 GCA_964199985.1 Candidatus Ilumatobacter isfjordensis
TGGTCGATGTTGCCGACGTTGAGGAACGCCTGCTCCGGGAGGTCGTCCAGGCCACCATCGATGATGGCTTCGAATGACTCGATTGTCTCGGCGACGGGCACGTACTCACCGTCGAGGCCGGTGAAGACCTTGGCGACGAAGAACGGCTGGGACAAGAAGCGCTCGACCTTGCGGGCACGCGACACGGTGAGGCGATCCTCTTCGGACAGCTCGTCGAGACCGAGGATGGCGATGATGTCCTGCAGCTCCTTGTAGCGCTGCAGCGTCTCCTGCACACGACGAGCCACGCCGTAGTGATGCTCGCCAACAACCTCGGGGCTGAGGATGGTGGAGGTCGATGACAACGGGTCCACTGCGGGGTAGATGCCGAGGGAGGCAACCGTACGGCTGAGCTCGGTGGTGGCATCGAGGTGCGTGAAGGTGGTGAACGGCGCCGGGTCGGTGTAGTCATCGGCAGGCACGTACACGGCCTGCAGCGACGTGATCGATCGGCCCTTCGTCGAGGTGATGCGCTCCTGGAGCTGGCCCATCTCGTCAGCGAGTGTTGGCTGGTAGCCCACGGCCGACGGCATACGACCGAGGAGGGTCGACACCTCGGAACCTGCCTGCACGAAGCGGAAAATGTTGTCGACGAACAGGAGCACGTCCTGGCCGGCGACGTCGCGGAAGTACTCCGCCATCGTCAGTGCCGACAGTGCCACACGGAGGCGCACGCCCGGGGGCTCGTCCATCTGGCCGAAGACCAGGGCGGCCTTCTCGTACACGCCGGATTCCATCATCTCGAGGCGGAGGTCGGTGCCTTCACGGGTGCGCTCGCCCACACCGGCGAACACGGACACACCGCCGTGCTGCGATGCAACACGGTTGATCATCTCGGTGATGAGCACGGTCTTGCCCACGCCAGCGCCGCCGAACAGACCGATCTTGCCGCCTGCGACGTACGGGGTGAGGAGGTCGACGACCTTGATGCCCGTTTCGAACATACGCGCCGACGGCTCGAGTGCATCAAAGGTCGGGGCAGGACGGTGGATGTCCCAGCGCTCCATCTCGTCGATGCCTTCGGGCTGCGTGTCGAGTGCTTCGCCCCAGACGTTCCAAACATTGCCGAGGACCTTGTCGCCCACCGGCACCTGGATGCCGTGGCCGGTGTTGCGCACCGTGGCGCCACGCACGAGACCGTCGGTCGGCTTCATACAGATGGCGCGGACACGTCCTTCGCCGATCTGCTGTGCGACCTCGGCGAGCACCGTGGTCTCCTCACCTTCGAGGGTAATGGTGAACTCGATGGCCGAGTTCAGCTCCGGCAGCGCGCCGCGCGGGAACTCAACGTCGATGACGGGGCCAGCGATGGCGACGACCCGGCCTTCTTGCAGTTCATTCTCTGTCATGGTCATGACTTTGGTTTCTCCTGGTGTGTGGTCTTCACAGCGATCCAATAGATGGACCGATCAGATCTGGTCGTCGGGGAATTTCGTTGGGGAATGACCTAGGCGGTCGAACCGCTTGAGGCTGTTGCGGGTGCGGCAAGTTGCGTACCGAAGTAGTCGTCACCCATGTCGGTGTAGCTCTGGGTCGTGTCGCCGTCATCGAGGGCAGATGCGCCGCTGACGATCTCCATGATCTCGGACGTGATCGAGGCCTGACGAGCACGGTTCATCACGATGCTGAGGCTGCTGATCAGTTCTTCGGCGTTGTCTGTTGCCGACTTCATCGCCCGCTGCCGGAAGGCATGCTCAGAAGCGGCAGCGTTGAGCAGCGCGGCATAGATACGAGCCTCGACGTAACGCGGGAGCAACGAATCAAGAATCTCGGTCGGGTCGGGTTCGAACTCGTAGTCGCCCCCGGTTCCGTCGCTGGTGCCAGCCTTGCCGTCGCCGCCAGCCACCGTGTCGGCGGAGAGGGGCACGAGCGGGCGCAGCACGACTTCCTGATTACCGGCCGTGATGAAACGGGTGTAGACAAGTTCAACCTTGTCGACCTTGCCCGAGACGAACAGGTCGACCACGTATTCGCCGATGCGGCGGGCGTCTTCGTAGCTCGGCTGGTCGCTGAAGCCCATGAAGGACTGGCTCAGCTGGTAATCGCGGAAGCGGAAGTAGCCCTCGGCCTTCTTGCCGATCGGGACAATGGTGTAGTCCTTGCCGGCGAGCACGTCGACTTTGACTTCACCTTCGGTTGCACGCTGGACGCCGGCGTTGTAGCCACCGCACAGACCGCGATCGGCGCCGATTGCCACGTAGCAGGTGGTCTTGACTTCGTCACGGCCCGCAAGCATCGGCGCATCGTTCGATGCCCCGGCGGCAGCGAGATCCTTGACGACCTCGGTGATCTGCTCGGAGTACGGCACGGCGGCTTGTACTCGTTGTTGGGCCTTCACGATGCGTGAGCCAGCGATCAACTCCATGGCGCGCGTGATCTTCTTCGTGGACTGCATCGCCTTGATGCGGCCACGCAAGATCCGTTCTGTTCCACCTGCCATTATGAATTCCTCCCGCTCAGACCACACAGCTGCGACCAAATCTGGTCGCCGAAGGTGGCAGCTTGGTCGCTGGCGCTTCCCTCAGCGCCCAGTGCGCAAATCGTGTACATGGTCATCTTTCGATCGTCGTCGGTGTGGATAGGGCTTCGGAGTTATTCCGTGGCCAAGGTCTTGTTCGACGCGGCGTCGCCCATTTCGTCTGCGTCCACCGATGCCGGGTCGACCGAGTGGCCTGCAGCGTCGGATACGGCGAACTGTGCCTTGAAGGCGTCGACGGCCGGGGCGAGTGAGTCGGGAATCTTCTGGGTCTTGAGCTCGTCCATCAGACCACCGTGGTTCGACCGCATGAAGTCGAGCAGCTCGGACTCGAAGCGCTGCACGTCGGAAACGGGCAGATCATCGAGGTAGCCCTTGGTGCCAGCGAACAGCGAGACGACTTGGTCTTGGACCGCCATCGGGCTGTTGAGCGGCTGCTTGAGCAGCTCAACGAGACGGTAGCCACGCTCGAGCTGGGCCTTGGAGATCGCGTCGAGCTCGGAACCGAACGTGGCGAAGGCTTCGAGCTCGCGGAACTGTGCGAGGTCCAGCTTCAGCGTGCCGGCGACACCCTTCATCGACTTGGTCTGAGCGGCCGAGCCGACACGGGACACCGAGATGCCCACATCAACTGCGGGGCGAACACCCGACTTGAAGAGGTTGTCCTGCAAGAAGACCTGGCCGTCGGTGATCGAAATCACGTTGGTCGGGATGAACGCCGAAACGTCGCCGGCCTTCGTCTCGATGATCGGCAGCGCCGTGAGCGAGCCTGCGCCGTTCTCATCGGACAGCTTGGCGCTGCGCTCGAGGAGGCGGGAGTGCAAGTAGAACACGTCGCCGGGGTAGGCCTCGCGGCCCGGCGGGCGGCGGAGCAGCAGTGAGATCTGACGGTACGCGTCGGCCTGCTTCGAGAGGTCGTCGTACACGATGAGGGCGTGCTCGCCGTTGTCCATCCAGTGCTGGCCGATGGCCGCGCCGGCGTATGGTGCGAGGTACTTGAAGGGCGCGGGGTCGCCCGCAGGTGCGGTGACGACGACGGTGTACTCCATGGCGCCGGCTTGGCGGAGGGTGTCGACAGTTTGCGCGACGGTCGAGCCCTTCTGACCAATGGCAACGTAGATGCACTTCACGCCGAGACCCTTTTGGTTCAGGATCGTGTCGATCGCAACAGCGGTTTTCCCGGTCTTGCGGTCACCGATGATCAGCTCTCGCTGACCGCGACCGATCGGGGTCATGGCGTCGATCGACTTGATGCCGGTCTGAAGCGGCTCGTGCACCGGCTGACGACCGAGGATGCCCGGTGCCTGGATCTCCATGCGGCGCTGCTGTGTGCCGGCGAGTTCACCGGCACCGTCGACGGGTTCGCCGAGTGCGTTGACGACACGACCAAGCACGCCATCGCCAACCGGCATCGAGAGGATGCTGCCCGTGGCCTTCACGGTCTGGCCTTCTTCGATCTTGTCGACATCGCCGAGCACAACGGCACCAATCGACGTTTCGTCGAGGTTGAGAGCCAGGCCAACCGACCCGTCTTCGAACTCGAGGAGCTCGTTGACGGCGGCGTCGGGAAGACCGGACACGCGGGCGATACCGTCGCCGACTTCGGCGACGCGACCGACGGTGCGGGCCTCGATCGACGGCTCGAAGCCGTCGAGGTTCTTCTTGAGCGCCGAAGCAATGTCGGCGGCGGAGATGGTGAGTTCAGCCATTCTGATTTTCCCTAACGGTCAGCAAATGAGTGGTCGTGCGGCATCCGGGTCGGCTTAGAGCCGGCTCTTCAGCTGGTCGATGCGAGTACGAACGGTGTCATCGATGACGGTGTCACCAATGGTGGCCACGATGCCCCCGAGCACGGAGGAGTCGACGACGGTCTTGAGACTGATGCTCGTACCGGTGGCGTTTTCGAGCGCCGCTTTGAGTCGGGCCTGTTGGTCGTCGGAGAGCGCAACAGCAGTGCGAACTTCTGCGACAGTGAGATACTTCGAGCCGGCAGCACGCTGGACGAGTAGATCGATAATGGCCGGAAGCTCACGGCCACGACCCGAGCCGACCACCATCGACACCAGCTGTGTCGTGGTGCTCGTTGCCTTGCCGCCGAGCAGATCTTCGACAATGGCCTGGCGCTTCTCAGCGGGCACCTGATCGTCGGTCAATGCGTTGCGGAGTTCTTCGCTCGACTCATACGAGCGAGCGAAGCGGAACAACTCGTCTTCGACTTCGTCGAGCGTGCCCTCAGCGCGGGCGATCTCGAAGAGTGCTCGGGCGTAGCCCTGGATGCGTGCGTCGCTCATGACGTGACTCCTGACTGGGCTCCGACTCGGGCGATGAAGCCCTCGATCAGATCCTGCTGTGCGGCGTCATCGAGGGTGCCGTTGACGACACTGTCGATTGCGCCCGACGAATACCGTGCGATCTCGGCACGAAGCTCGTCACCACTGCGGCCAGCCGCGGATGCCAGTTCGGCCTCGGCGCGAACCTCGAGGTCGGACATCTCGGCTGCGAGCCGTTCCCGGCCATCTGCGAGCAACGCCTCGGCCTGTACGTCGGCGTCGGCATAGAGGCGGCTGCGCTCTGCATCGATGTCACCCTTGGCGGAGCGGATGCGCACTGCTTCCGCCTCGGCGGCAGCGGCTGCTGCTGCGGAGTCATCGAGGCCCTTCTGAATCCGTGCCGTGCGATCGGAGAAGCTCTTCTTGATCGCCGGACCGGCGAACTTGTAGATCGCACCGAACACGATGATCGAGGCCAGTGAACCAATGATCAATTCGCCCGTGGGCGGCAGGATCGGGTGCAGGGAGGTCGATCCGACGCCGTCGTTCGGGACGGACTCGGCTGCGATGAATGCGTTGACTGCGGCAATCATGCTCATGCGTTTGCCCCCATTGCTTCGTTGACTGCTGCGGACACGACGTCAGCGCTCGGCGCCTTGCCAGCAGCCAGTTCTCCGGCTCGAGCAGCAACGTCAGAGACCGCTGCGGCGACCTGAGAACTCGCTGCCTGGCGAGCTGCTTCGACCTCGGCCGCTGCGGCTGCACGCTTCTCGGCGATGCGAGCATTCGCTGCAGTGAGCTGTTCATTGCGCTCACCTTCGAGCGTGGCCCGAGCAGCATCTACACGACCCTGGGCGTCGGCGCGAACCGAAGCGACCTGTGCGTCGTACTCGGCAACTTCGGCCCGGGCGGACGCGGTGAGCGTCTCGGCCTTCTCGAAATCGCCTTGGATGCTGTCGTATCGCGCGGTCATGCCGGCCCGAACCTTCGGGAACAGGACATAGCGCAACACGATCGCGAGCACCACGAACGAGCCGAAACCCCAGATGATCTCTTTGACCTCGGGGGCGATCGGAATGAGTTCGGGACACCCGGCCGACGAAGTATCGCTCGTCGGAAACTCGGGGTTGCCCTCGAGGTCGGTGCGCTCACACGTATCGGCTTCGATCAGGTTGACCTGAACGGCGCTTCCAGTGTGCGAAGTTGTGACGACTGCTGTCAGCACGTCGACTCCTTGCGTTGATGAATGAATTGGACCAAGTGTGTGGCGAGTTCGCTCAGGCGAACTTCACCAGGATGAAGACCACGAACCCGATGAGGGCCAGGGCTTCGGTGAAGGCGATGCCGAGGAACATGGTGGTACGCACCATGCCTGCTGCCTCGGGCTGACGGGCCATGGCCTCGACGGACTTGCCGACGAGGTAACCAATGCCGATGCCCGGACCGATGGCGGCGAGGCCGTAGGCCAGACCGGCATTGGTTGCCGCCGCGATGTTCTTTGCCTCGGGGTCGAATGCGCCGGCTTCTTCGGCTGCGACGAGTGCGCTGAGTGCTTCCATGATGGTGATTTCTCCTGTGTGCTTTCTGAGATGAGTGGGAGATCGGTTGATCCGGACGGATCAGTGTTCTTCGCCGTGACCGGCGGTGGAGTTGTTGAAGTAGACGGCGGCGAGGATCGTGAAAATGTAGGCCTGCAAGAAGGCGACGAGGATCTCGAAGCCGGTCAGGAAGATCAACATGAAGAACGGCAAGATGCTCGCGGGCACCAGCAGAAACTGCATGGTTTCCGCGGTCACCAGCGCTTGGGTCAAGAGACCGAACGTGACCAGCAGGATGTGGCCGGCCATCATGTTCGCCATCAGACGGACGGTGAGGCTGAACGGCGTGATGAAGATCGTCGAGACGAACTCGATGCCACCCACGAGCGGCTTGAGTGCTGTGGGAACTCCGGGCGGCCACAGCAGGTGGGCGAAGTAGCCGGCGCCCTGATGCTTCAGGCCGGTGCCGATGAACAGCACCCAGACCAGCAGCGACAGGGCCAGCGGAATCGCCATGCGAGCAGTGGCGGGCATCTGCAAGATCGGGATAACGCCCGGGATGTTGCAGAGGAAGATGAAGATGAAGAGGCTCAGCAGGAACGGCGTCCAGCCGAGGCCCTGCTTGCCGAGCGTCTGCATCACGATGCCCTCTTCGATGAACTCGATCGTGGTCTCTGCGAGGTTACGAGCGCCGGTCGGCGCCTTCTTCGCATCGGCGCGTGCGGCGAGCGCGAACAGCGTCATGCCAATCAGCGCCGAGGCGACGGCGATGAGGGCAACTTTGTTGAAGGACGGGAAGATGTCCTGCCATCGAAGAATTTCGTTGATGGGAGGGAAGACGAGGCCACGTTCAGCGAGCACGTTGATTTCCGTTTCAGTCGTG
>CAXMZV010000205.1:0-7204 GCA_964199985.1 Candidatus Ilumatobacter isfjordensis
CGGGATGAGGGTCTCGTGGGTCTGCTCGATGTCCCACGGACACCGCTCGCGCAGCGTCCGGGTCAACTCGTGGAAGCGGACATATTCCTGTCCGACGGGCGTTGCGAGGTGAGGGATGTAGATCGACGTGAGGTGGTCGGCGTCGATGGTCTGGTCGAGGTCAGCCCAGGTGGTTTCGACGATCTGTTCGCCGTCGGTGCCGAGCGCGTGCAAGATGATGACCTGGTCGTCGCCATCGGCGCCTTCGACCGCCAGCTTGATGTCGCTGAGCACCCAGTTGGCGTGAGTGTGAGCCACGAGGAGCGGACCGCGTTCCCCGGCCGCAGCAGTTGCGAACTCATGACCGTCGACGAGCCGGACGCTCGCCTCGATCGGGTCGATGCCGAGCCGGGCCCACGCGACGTCGAGAAACGACATCGCCGGCAGAACCTCGAGTTCGATGCGCCCATCGTTCGATGCTCGCTCGCGCAAGTAGCGGACGGTGCGTTCGAGTACCAGGGGTGAACCGGGGACCGCGTAGAGGATCTCGCCGTGCTCGTTCGCCGCGGTGATCAGGCGATTGGTGATCTCGACGTAGACGTCGTCGAACGATTCGGCGGTCTCGTAGAGGTCGTCGTGCGATATCGCGTCGGGGACGAGGTGGGCCGACGGATGTACCGACGTTCGGAGGTGCCGATGCGGGATGCGATCGATCGCGGCGCGGGTCTCGTCGGTGATGTGTTGTGTGCCGCCCGGGCCGAGACCGACGACAACGATGCGCGCCGCGGTGTCGGAGGAGGGCATGGGTGATGTCCGGCTCAGCCGAGCGGGATGACCGTGGCGGAGGCGCTGTCGTAGGTGCCGATCTGCGGATCGACGTAGATGTCGAGATCGAGGGCCTCTGCGCCGAGCGCTCCGGTAACAATTGGCGTCTCGTCGGGGCCGAGTTCGTCGTAGGGGACGAACCGGCTGACCACGTAGAGATCCTCGCCCGGCGCGGCGGAGGGAATGATCAATGCGGCGAATGGATTCTTCGCATTGATCGTGGTGATTGAGTCGATGAACGGATCGTCGACGCTCACCGCCGGGTCGGACAAGGGCAGGCACCCGACGCGTCCACCTTGCTGGGCGAGCCCGGGGTCGATGTTCAACGCCGCGAAGACATCGGCGAAGCTGGTGCCCCCCTCGAGCTGGGTGATCGCCGCATCAGCGTCGGCCTGGGTGGCCGTGACCACGACATCGACGCAGATGCTGCCGCTCTCAAGTAGGCCCTTGGCGTAGGCAGCCTCGGCCAGAGCGGGATCCGCCGCCTCACTGACGCGCCCTGCAATCCAGGCGCCGACTTGGCCGCGGGCGATGTCGGCGACAGCGAGCTGTTCGTCGCTCGCGCCCAGTTCTTCCAACTCAGCGACCAGATCGTCGCGGCTGTACTCCGCGTCGCCGACTCGTGCTGCCAGATCGTTGTCGGAGAACGTGGTGCAGCCAGCAGTGAGGGTGGCGGCACCAAGGACGAGCAGGGCAATCGGAGAGCGGCGCTTCACGGACACGACGATACAAGGACGTCGTCTTCGACCTCCACCAGGTCGCGCAGGAACTTGACGAGGAACGTGGCCGCATCGGCCTTTGTGCCGTCGGGATTCCGGCGAGGGATCGGCACGACGAGTTGCCCGAGATCTTCTTTGTACTTGGCCCCCTTCGACAAGCGCCGGAGCCGCATGGTTTCGCTCATCTTCAGTTCGAGCGGACTGAGCTTGGCGTCGGTCGGCGAGATCTGGATGTCGCGCAGACCGAGCCGGTGACACTCGGCGCGCAGGTAGCCCACCTGGAGCAGGGCCTCGGCCGGCTCGGGGAGTGGGCCGTAGCGGTCTTCCCATTCGGCGCGGATGTCGTCGACCTGCGCGCCGGTCTCGACGCCCGCAAGCCGACGGTAGGCCTCGAGTCGAAGCTCTTCCTTCGTGACGTAGTCCGGCGGGAGGAACGAGTCGGTCGGCACGTCGAGCTTGATTTCGGCAGGAGCGCTCTTCGGCGGTTCGCCCTTCATCTCGCTGACCGCTTCGGTGACCATCTGGCAGTAGAGGTCGTAGCCGACCGCGGCGATGTGACCCGACTGCGACTCGCCGAGCAGGCTGCCCGCGCCGCGGATCTCGAGGTCGCGCATCGCAATTTTGAAGCCTGACCCCAGTTCGGTCGACTCACCGATGGTGCGCAGCCGCTCGTAGGCCTCCTCGGTCAGCACCTTGTCGCGAGGATGGAACAGGTAGGCGTACGCACGCTGTCCCGATCGGCCCACGCGACCGCGCAGCTGGTGCATTTGGCCGAGGCCGAGCAGGTCCGAGCGTTCGACGACGAGCGTGTTGACCGAGGGCATGTCGATGCCTGACTCGATGATCGTCGTGCAGACGAGCACGTCGTACTGGCCATCCCAGAAGTCCTGGACGACGGTTTCGAGTGTTGCTTCGTCCATCTGCCCGTGAGCCACGGCGATCCGTGCCTCAGGGACCAACTGACGGAGTCGAGCGGCAGCGGTGTCGATCGACCGGACTCGATTGTGCACCCAGAACACCTGCCCCTCGCGTAAGAGTTCGCGGCGGATTGCCTCGATTGCGACGCGCTCGTCGTACTCGCCGACGAAGGTGAGAATCGGCTGGCGCTCGGCGGGCGGGGTTTGCAACAGCGAGAGGTCGCGAATGCCGACGAGGCTCATCTCGAGCGTGCGCGGAATCGGCGTGGCGGTGAGGGTGAGGACGTCGACGTTCGTCTTCATCTTCTTCATCTTCTCTTTGTGCTGCACTCCGAACCGCTGCTCTTCATCGACGACGAGGAGGCCAAGGTCCTTGAAGTTGATGTCGGCGCCCAGCAGGCGATGGGTGCCGATGATGCAGTCGATCTCGCCCGACTTGACCTGAGCGATGACCTTCTTGGCCTGGCTGGCGGTGAGGAAGCGTGAGAGCACTTCGACGCGAATCGGGTAGCCCGCGAATCGGTCGGCGAAGGTGTTGCCGTGCTGCGTCGCGAGCAGCGTGGTTGGGGCCAACACGGCCACCTGTTTGCCATCCTGAATGGCCTTGAATGCGGCGCGGATGGAGATTTCGGTCTTGCCGAAGCCGACGTCACCACAGACGAGGCGATCCATTGGGAACTCGCGCTCCATGTCGCCCTTGATGTCATCGATCGCTTTGCGTTGGTCAGGTGTCTCGACGAACGGGAAGGCCTCTTCCATCTCGGTCTGCCACGGTGTGTCCTGCGCGAACGAGTGGCCTTGGGCGGTGATGCGCTGCTGGTAGAGCAGCACGAGTTCCTGCGCGATCTGGCGCACCTCGGACTTGACGCGGCTCTTGGCCTTCGCAAATTCGGAGCCGCCGAGTTTGTGCAGCGCAGGTGCGTCGCCGCCGACAAATTGGCGCAGGGTGTCGATTTGGTCGGACGGCACGTACAGCTTGTCGCCGCCCTTGTACGCGATGAGGAGGTAGTCGCGTTCGACGCCGCCGATGGCCCGCTTGACCATGCCTTCGTACTTGCCGACGCCGTGCTGGTGGTGCACGACGAAGCTGCCGGTCTTGAGGTCTTCGAACGTCGAGGCCGCGTCGCGTTTCGGCTGCCGACGCGCCTTGCGGTGAGCTCGGCGACGGCCGGTGAGATCGCTCTCGGCGACGATCGAAATCTTCGCGTTGGGCAGCGTGGCGCCACGATGCAGTGGCGCCACGACGATGTGGCCGCCGGGTTTGAGTTGTAGGACGTCGTCGGGGTCGGCGGGCTGTTTGCGGACGGGGAAGTCGAGGCCTTGGTCGAGGAGCAGCGAATGGAGCCGGGCTGCGGAGCCGGTGCCGTCGGCAGCGACCACGACCCGGTAGCCGTTGCCGATCAACTGCGTCAGTCGGTCGGTGAGACCCGAGCCGTCGCCACCGACGGGGCCCCAGCCCGACGCTTCGACCACCGGCGTGTCGGGCGAGTCCGGCGTGGAGTCGAGTGACCAGAAGCTCGCGGTATCGCTGGAGAGCAAGGTTTCAGGATCGGCGTGGAGCCGCGGGAACGACTTGTCTGGGTCGCGGGCCCAGGTCCCCGCCAGCGTCCGAGCGAGGTCGTCCTCCTCGGCGATGAGATCCTTGGCTCGATCGAGCATTCGCCGCGGCTCGATGAGCAGCACCTTTGCGTCGTCCGGGAGGACATCGGTGAGCAGACGGTCGCTGTCGATCAGCCACGGCAGCCAGCTCTCCATGCCGTCGAAGTGAGCGCCTTCGGCCAGCCGTTCCCACTGTTCACGACCCCACGGCTCGCTGGCCACCAATCCGGCGGCTCGTTCGCGCACGTCATCGGTCGGCATGAGCTCGCGGGCAGGGAAGACCATCGCCTCGGCGAGGTCGTCGGTCGAACGTTGGTCGTTGACTCCGAAGCGCGTCAGCCGGTCGACTTCGTCGCCCCAGAGGTCAATACGAATCGGAGCGTTGGCCGTTGACGGGTACACATCGAAGATGGCGCCGCGTCGAGCGAATTCGCCGCGATGTTCGACCAACTCCTCGCGCCGGTAGCCGAACTCGACGAGTTGCCTGGCCAGCGCCTCCGGGTCGATCTCGATGCCCGGCCGAACCACGATCGGCTCGACCGTGGTCGCCCCCGGCCCCAGTTTCTGGAGCAACGAGCGAACACCTGCGACGATGATCTTCGGCGCTTGATCCCCACGGTGTAGCCGCCACAAGACTTCGAGTCGCTGTCCCATGGTCTCGACGCTCGGACTCACTCGTTCGAACGGCAGCGTCTCCCAGCCGGGGAACATCACCACATCGCCAGCGGGTACGAACTGTGCAAGATCATCGACAAGTTGGCCGGCCATCGTTCCGGTCGGACACGCAACGACCAGCGGCCGCCGGCTCGACAGGTGAGCGAGCGCTGCGATGGAGATCGGACGCGCGACCTCGACGACGGCGAGCCGGGCGGTCGGATCGCCGAGTGCACGGGTCAGGCCGGGTTCATCGCGGAGGAGTCCGGGCAGCGACTCGAGAGGGGCGTGTGCTGGTTCGGTTGTGGGAGCGCTCGCCGTCGTCATCGTTTGACGTTGTATCGGCGCATTGCCGCGTCCACCCCGTCGGACACGATCATTTCCACTGCATCTGCCGCGTCGGCGATGGTGACGTCGAGAAATTCGCGCTCCCGCTTGGGCACCTTCGACAGGACGTAGTTCTTGCCGGCGCCTGAGGGCGGTTTGCCGACGCCGATGCGCACACGAATGAAGTCCTGTGTGTGCAGGTGCTGCTTCATCGAGCGCAAACCGTTGTGTCCGGCGAGCCCACCACCGAGCTTGATCTTCATTTCGCCGGGCGGGAGGTCGAGTTCGTCGTGGACAACGATGATCTGCTCGGCCGTGGCGATACGGAAGCGGCGCACGAGGGCGCCGACAGCCTGACCCGACTGGTTCATGTACGTGATGGGAAACGCCAGCACGACGCGTTCGTCGCCGTCGGGCCCGCTGAGGCGTGTCTCGGCAAGCAGTGCGTTGTCGCGACCGCCCTTGAGCGTCGACCGTGTGCGGTCGGCGAGTACCTTGATGGCGTCTTCGCCGACGTTGTGACGCGTGCCGACGTACTTCGGGCCGGGGTTGCCGAGACCGACGACGAGCCAGTCGAACGGATCGCCCTTGCCGGTGCGTCCGAACAGGCCCATGTCAGTGTGATCTGGAAGTGAGATCCGGACGAGGATGAGTGATCAGCCGAGCCGAGTGGCTCGCAGGCTCACTCGGAGTCGTCGCCGCCAGCGGCATCGCCGTCGGCGGGTGCTTCGCCGTCTTCGCCGGCTTCGGCTGCGGCGTCTGCAGCTGCTTCCTCGGCGTCGAGCACCGGGGTGCGCATCGTGAGGACGGTGACGACCGGGAATTCCTGGTCAGCAGTGGCGGTGACGCCGGCGGGCAGCGGGATGTCTTTGACCCGGATGGTGGTGTCCATGTCCATCTCGGAGATGTCGATGACCACTTCGTCGGGAATGTTGCGCGGTGTTGTGACGACTTCGAGCTCGGTCATCGTGAGGTCGACGAGGCCGCCTTCGGCCTCGACTTCCTTGGCTTCGCCTTCGAGGCGGACCGGCACGGCCACGGTGACTTCTTCGTTCAGGTTGACCTGAATGAAGTCGATGTGTTGCACGTTGCGCTTGACCGGGTGGCGCTGGATGTCCTTCACCAGGGTCGGGTAGACCTGGCCGTCGACCGTCAGGTCGAGGATGGTGTTGAGGCCAGCGGCGCCGGACAGTGCAATACGGAGGTCACGACGAACAACCGACACGCTGACCGGGTCCATGCCGTGTCCGTAGACGACGCCGGGGATGCGGTCATCGGCACGCAGACGGCGCGCGGAGGCGCTCCCGGTGGTGCGGCCAGATTCAGCGAGAAGAACGGTCTCAGACATGGTTTTCGGTCCTTGATTCAAGTGGAGAACTCAGACGACGCCCACAATGCGCGCCGATACAGCAGACAGCAACGCTATCGCCGCCATCTCCCATCCCCTCCCGCGCTCGCTGCGCTCCCCGCGCTTCCCACCCTCCATCCCCTTCCCGAAAAATGTGGCTTCAGCGTCGCTCAGCGCACATTTTCCTGCACATTTGGCCAAGCCAGCGTGCCCCTTCCAGAAAATGGGGGATGAGCGTCGGTGAACGACGATTTTCCTACATATTTGGGGAGTGCCCGACGTGGAGGTCGTTGCGGCGGCGGCGATACGAGGCTGCGATGAGGCGTGCGAATCGATTGAGGTCAGACCGCGTGTGCTCCGTCAGCCGATGGACCATCCATCCCAGTTCTCCGCAGGCGAGGTCGCGCACAGCGTCCGCTGCTGGGTCGTGGAATCGAGAGTGGCCGGGCTCGATTGCAAGTCGGACGTCCGGCCAAGCGATGTCGAGGTGAATGCGCTCACCCGATCTGAGATCGAGCGGGTGTTGTGTCATCGGCGTGGGCAGGCCGGTCAGTGCGAGTTCGTCGAGGAGGTCACGTTCAAAGTAGCTCTGGGTCGGACGGTCTTGCGGAAGCGATCGTTCAAGCCAACGCTCGACGAACGCGACGCCGTCCTTGCCGCGGCAGCGGTGGACGTCGAGGTACTGCGCCATCTGGTCCGGCGTGACGAGGCCGAGGTTCCACGCGTCGTCGGCAATGTGGTCGAAGCGTCGCTGCGTGAGAGTGAACGCGGCGAGGGCAAACAGAGTCCTTTGAGCGTTCGTCACGGTGAGGCCCGAGGGCAACCGAGTGTGGTGC
>CAXMZV010000206.1:0-7177 GCA_964199985.1 Candidatus Ilumatobacter isfjordensis
GACAAGTTCGGCCGCGAGTTGACGGTGCCGTGCCGACGTATCTCCACACACCGAACAACCACGCGAGCGCACGCGTGGCTGAGGCGGTCGGGTTCGTCGACCAGGGTTGGACCGTGCACGGCCTCTGGCCGCGCCCATGACCGACCCGGGCTAACCGTCAGCTGCGAGTGGCGTGGGCGTTGAGCAGGTGGGCGACGGCCATCGTCAGCTTTCGGGCGGTCGGGACGTGCAGGTATTCGTTGGGCCCGTGGGCGTTGGCATCCGGACCGAGCACGCCGGTGATGACGAACTGCGCCTCGGGGAACTTCTCGCCGAGCATGCCCATGAACGGGATCGAGCCGCCTTCTCCGAAGCTGCGTGCTGGTTGGCCGAACGAGGCGTTGGATGCCGCGTCGAGCCCCGCCTCGAGCCACGGAGCGGTCGCCGCCGCATTCCATCCCGGTGCCGCATCGGTATCGCGGAAACGAACGCGAGCCCCGTACGGCGGGTTGGACTCGAGCGCCTTGGTGATCGCAGCCAACGCAACCTCGGGGTCCGTCGTTGGAGGCAGCCGAAATGACAGCTTCAGGGTGGTCGATGGGCGCAGCACGTTGCCAGCCCGGGCAGCCGGCGGCAACCCGTCGGCGCCGACCACACTGAGCGTGCCTCGCCACGTGCGAGCAAGCAGCTGCTGCGCCGGATCGTCGGTCGTCGGCCCAGCGCCGTCGACGAATGGGTAGTGATCGGCAATTGCACCGATCTCGTCGGCTGTGGCCCGCGCCTCGGCAACCCGACCCTCCGGGATCTCGACCTGCAGCTCCGGCAGCAGCAACTCGCCGGTGCTCGAATCTTCGATCCGCTCGAGCAGTTGTCGGGCAATGCGGAACGTCGACGGAATCATCCCCGACGCGTCCCCTGAGTGGAGACCCTCGGTCACGATGTCGACGGTCAGCTTGCCCATGACCATGCCGCGCAGCGACGTGGTGACCCACATGCGGTCGTAGTCGATGCATCCCGAGTCGAGGCACACAACCAGGCTCGGCGTCGCGATCGTGTCGGCGAGTGCCTCGATGTAGGCCGGGAGGTCCGGTGAACCCGACTCCTCACTCGCTTCGATCAACACGACACAGCGGGTGTGCGCACCGCCAGCGGCGTGCACCGCCTCGATCGCCGTGAGGCTGGCGAACGCTGCGTAGCCGTCATCGGCACCACCGCGGCCGTACAGCCGGTCACCTTCCAGCACGGGCGTCCACGGCCCGAGGTCGTCGCGCCAACCCTCCATCTCGGGTTGCTTGTCGAGGTGCCCGTACAGGAGCACCGTGTCGTCCGCCGACCCACCGCCCGCGGGTGGGATCTCGATCACGATCATCGGCGTGCGACCCGGCAGCTCCGTCACGTCGAGCGTCAGACCCGGAATCGGCCGGTCGCGACACCACCCGGCAATGAGATCGACGGCCTCTGCCATGAATCCGTGTTCTCGCCATTCCGGGTCAAAGTCCAGCGACACGTTCGGGATTGCGATGTAGTCGTGCAACACCGGCACGATGCCTTCCCACGTGTTGTTCGCAATTTCCGTGACCGTCCCTGCGTCCAAGATCGTCATGCCGTGAAACTACCTGTCGCTTCCTGACGCGGCTATGTCAGCAGGAGGCGTTCGATTCGGCGCGAAGCAACGGTCGCGCCGAAAACGGCGAGCACGACGAGCACGGCAGCGTGACCGATGAGCGCTGGCGACCACTCGCCGAGGTTCGAGGCCCGCACCAAAACGACACCGTGATACAGCGGGCTCAGCTGCACCACCCACGCCCAGTCGCCGTACTGGGACACCGGGTAGAACGTCGCGGAGAAGAGGAAGAGCGGCAGCGTGATTGCCGGGACGTACTCGAAGTCCTCCCACGACCGCATGAAGGTCGTGAGCGACATGCCGATCGCGGCGAACGAAAAGCCGATCAGGACGCAGATCGGCACCGACAGCACGATCCAGGGCGACTGCACCATCCCCAACGCCCACATCGTCAGCATGAACGCCGTCGAGTACAACGCGCCGCGCAGCACAGCCCAGGCGATCTCGCCGAGCGCCACGTCGCCTGCCGACATCGGGGTGGTCAACACAGCGTCGTACAGCTTCGAGTGCTTCAGCTTGAAGAAGACATTCATCGTCGAGTCGAACACTGCGCCGTTCATCGCTGACGCGGCCATCAGGCCCGGGGCAACGAACTGGTCGTACGGGACAAGCTTGCCACCAACTTCGACATCACCGACCAGCGCCGACAACCCGATCCGGATTGACAGGAGGTAGAAGAACGGTTCGAAGAAACCGCTCAGGAGCACCATCCACGACCGGCGAGCGACCATGATGCTGCGTTCGACCATCCGCTGCGGTCGCTTGATGTCGAACACCACTGCCGGGATGATCCGCGTGTGCGCCGCCGGGTTGAGGCTGACGCTCATGGCCGCAACCTCCGCTCGAAGGTGACCCGCGCGGCCAAGAGCCCCGCAGCAAAGAACGCGAACAGCACGGCGAGGTGGCCCAGGCCGGCAGCCAGGCTCAAGCCGCCGAGCACGAGGCCCCGGCACAACTCGACGCCGTGCCACAGCGGCGTGAACCAAGCCACGGGTTGCAGCCAGGTCGGCAACAGTTCGATCGGATAGAACGCACCACCGAAAAGGAACATCGGGATGATCCCGAATCGGAGGATCGCGGGGAACGAGCTGTCTGTCGTCCGCGTCGCCGTCCACGAAGCGATCGGCATCGCGAAGGCCAGGCCGGTCAACATCCCGACGAACGCAGCGGGGATCAGTCCGAGCGAGCGCGTGTCGGAGAACAGTGCGAGCACAAGGGCGACGCCGCCACTGGTGACGATGCCACGGAGGGCATAGTGCAGCATCTTGCCGAGCACGATGTCGGTGGCGTTCAGCGGTGTGCTGATCATCGCCTGATGCGCGTTCGACCAGGTGAAGCCATCCATCGTCGGCCACAGCGATTCCTGCGACAGCACGAACATCGACGTCGTCGCCAACAGCGCCGTCGCATAGAACGCGAAGTACGAGGTGTCTCCGAACACATTCGCCGCTTCCGGTCCCCGGTCGACGAGTTCACCGACGCCGATACCGACACCGAGCAGGAACATCACTGGCTGCACGATCGAGCCGATGAGCACCGACCACCACATGCGCTTGAAGTAGATCCAGTCGCGCAGGTACACCCGCAGCGGACCCCACGAGGAAAGCCGATGCTGCAGGACGGCCATCATTCGACGAGCGTCCGACCCGTGAGTTTCAGGAACACGTCCTCCAGGCTGCTCCGCCGGACCAGTGCGCTCTCCGGCACAACTTCGCGACGGTGGAGTTCGGACAGCGATGCGTCCCCGTCGTCGGTGTAGATCAGCAGCCGGTCGGGCAGCACCTCGATGCGGTCACCAACCCCGTCGACGGCGGGCAGCATCTCGGTGTTGCGGCCGTAACCGAAGCGCACTTCGAGCACCTCGCGGCGAATGTGCTCAGCAATGAGACCCTGCGGTGACCCCTCGGCGACGATCAGTCCGTCGTCCATCACGACGAGTCGATCGCACAGCTGCTCCGCCTCGTCCATGAAGTGTGTGGTGATCACCTGGGTCGCACCGCGCTCCTTCAACTGGTACAGCCGATCCCACAGCACGTGTCGAGCCTGCGGATCGAGGCCGGTCGTCGGCTCATCGAGCAGCAGCAGATCCGGATCGTTGATCAACGAGCGAGCAATGCTGACGCGACGCTTCTGACCACCTGAGAGCGGATCAACCTTGCTGTCGGCCTTCTCGGTCAGCTGCACGAACTCGAGCAGTTCGTTCGCCTTCGCCTTCACGTCCGAGCGAGAGATGTCGAAGTAGCGGCCGTAGATGACGAGGTTCTCCATCACCGTCAGCTCGTTGTCGAGTTGATCAAGCTGCGGCACCACACCCATGCGCGCACGAATCTGGCGTCCGTCGGCGACGGGGTCGCGCCCGAAGATCCGCAGCGATCCGCTCGTCGGGGGTGAGACGCAGCCGATCATCCGCATCGTCGACGTCTTGCCCGCACCGTTGGGTCCGAGGAACCCGAACGCCTCGCCAGGTGCGACTTCGACATCGATACCGGCAACCGCGGTGAAGTCGCCGAACTGCTTGACCAGCCCGGTCGCGACGACGGGTGAGGGGAGCGGATCCATCCGAGCGACGTTACGTCCCAGCAGTGTGCTTCTCAGGCATCGATTCCACATGACGCTCGGTACGGTCGCGACATGACCCAGGTGCTGGCCCTGACGACTGCCCCGTCCTACGGAGCCGATCTGGTGAGCCACGACGCCATCACGTTGATCGATGGCGAGAGCGGCGGCATCGAAGGCGACCGACACATCGGTCAACGCCGAGCGGTCACCGTCGTGTGCACTGGCGAGCTCGCCAAGGCAGCGGCGGAGCACGGCGTCGACCTGATCGACGGCGTCACCACCCGGCGCAACATCGTGGTCGACCTCGACGAACTCCCCCGCACCCACGGCACTCGGTTCACGATCGGCGAGACCGAACTCGAAGTGTGGCGAGACTGTGCGCCGTGCAACCTGATGGATGAGTTCTTCGGCGACGGCGCCCGCGAGGCGCTCCAGCAGCGCTGCGGCATCTCAGCCACCGTCGTCACCGGCGGCGTCATCCGTGTCGGCGACTCCGTCCAGCTCTAGGTGTTGGAGAACTGGAAGCCGCAGTTGACGTTGGTGAAGTTGTCGAGACGCAGCGACGAGATGCCGGCCTTGGTTGCGGCCACCTGCAGCTCGGGGGCCGCAAAGATCCCCTCAAGCTCGGCGAGGTCCTCGACCGAATCGGCAGCGCGGAAGGCCTCGGCCAGCGGCGGTGTCAGCACCGCCGTACCGTCGGCCACGGCGCGAATCTCGTCAGCAACGTCGCTCGGCGCCGCAGCTGCCGCTCGGTCGTAGGCGGCGAGCAGTTCGGGCAGGTCGGCCTCGATCTGGCTGGCCAGTGCGCCGAACGAGGCAACGATCTCCTCCTCCGTACCGCCCTCCCCCGAGCCCACGGCGATCAGAATCTCGTCCGACCCATCGGCGATCTTGTCGGACAGGTCGTGAACGATCTCCAACTCCGCGCACACCTGCTCGACGTCACCCAGATCGTCGGCGGAACGCTCGACAATTGTGGTGGGCACGATCGATGCCGTCGGCGTCGGAGCCTCGCTGGCGCCGTCTCCGCTCCCGCCACAGGCGGCGAGCACGGCCATCGCGCCGGACACGACGAGAATCGGAAGAGCCACGGGGACCGAGCGTGCTGTCACCTGCAAAACACTAGGAGCGTTGACGTACTCTGCACACATGCCACTCACGGGAACGTACGTACCAAGCACGATGGACTGGGTCCGCGAACAGGTCGACACCTACGAAGCGACCAACGGCCAGGAAGCCAACACGTTGCGCGAGACCGGGATCCCGATCGTCGTCATCACCACGAAGGGCGCATCGAGCGGCAACCTCCGCAAGTTCGCCTTGATGCGCGTCGAGCACGAGGGCCAGTACGCGCTCGTTGCGTCGATCGGCGGAGCGCCGAAGAACCCGTCGTGGTTCCACAACCTCGTTGCTGAGCCGATGTGCGAGATCCAGGACGGCCCGGCTCCCGCCGACTACACGACAGCCATCGTCGAAGGCGACGAGCGCCAGGCCTGGTGGGACCGCGCCGTCGCGGTCTTCCCGACCTACGCCCAGTACGCCGAGAAAACCGACCGCACCATCCCCGTCTTCATCGCCACGCGTACCTGAGCGCTCGCCCCGACACGCTGCGCGGACGACGTGACCTGTCAGGCTGGCGGACGTGACGACAACGGAAGCGCGGGTTGAACGGCCAGCGAACGCCATCACGGTCCGCCCGTTTCGGCTGCTGTGGTTGAACAACGTCTGTTTCTTCCTCGTCTCGAACGCGCAACGCTTCGTCTTCGGGTGGCTCGTCCTCGACGGCCTCAACCGCAGCGACAGCGACCAGGGCCTGATCGTGTTCACGCTCGGCCTCCCCTCGGCGCTCCTCGTGCTCCAGGCCGGTGTGTGGGCCGACCGGTGGGACCGCCGCAAGATGCTGATCTGGACCCAGGTGGCTGGCGGCGTCGTGATGGCGGCGATGGCACTCCTGATCAGAGCCGACGTGGTCTCCTTCGGCTGGGTCATCATCGTCACTCTCTTCGCTGGCGCCGCATCAGCGATCGGCCAGCCGGTGCGCTCGGCGCTGATCCCGGCGCTCGTCCACAAAGATCAGCTCTTCAGCGCAATTGCCATCAACGCCATCGCGATGACGCTGTCGCTGATCCTCGGCCCCGTGCTCGCCAAGCTGGCCGGCGACCAATGGGGCTTCGAAGGAGCGTTCTGGTTCCAGGCCGGCCTGATGTTCGCGGGGGTCGCCTTCCTGCTCCGGCTCGAGATCCCACCACACGCCGATCTCGCGCCCAAGCGTTCGGTGCTGGCGGAGACCAAGGACGGATTGCGCCACGTCCTCGGCGACGCCAATTTGCGCGTGCTCTTCGGCCTGCTGGTCGTGGCGAGCCTCACCGTCAACCCCGCGATCATGGTCACGCTGCAAGCACACGTGAAGGACGGGCTTGGCCGCTCAGCCGGTGAAGCGGCGGCACCCTTCGCGCTCATGGGTCTCGGCATCGCCATCAGTTCGGTCGTCGTGATGCGCAAAGGCAACATGAAGAACAAGGGCGCCGCGTTTCAGCGGGCGTTGATCTGTGGCTCGACCATCACGATTCTCACGGGCCGCACGACCGAGATGTGGCAGGTGCTCGCGCTTTCGTTCCTCATGGGTCTTGCCGGTGGGTTCTACATCAACATGAATCAGGGGCTCATCCAGGCAAACACGCCACAGCGACTGATGGGCCGCGTGATGGGCCTGTACGCGCTGACCTCGTTCGGCATCATGCCGTTCGGCGCGCTGCTGCTCGGTCTGGTCGCCTCCTGGACCAGCCCCGGCGCCGCGATCAGCGGCGCCGCTGCTGTGAGCCTCGTGATCGTCGTGACGACCTACGTCCGCCAGCGCGAGCTACGCGAGCTCGCCTGACATCACCGAGGGCAGCAAGCGGTGTCCCAGTGCGTTCAGGCGGGCGTTGTCGGCTGAGTTGGCCAAGTACATCAGCGCGAAGTGCACTGCCCACGCGGCGCCACGTTACCACGTCGCGGTATCGACATGCGGAAGCG
>CAXMZV010000207.1:0-7143 GCA_964199985.1 Candidatus Ilumatobacter isfjordensis
CGAGTTGAGCGAGACGTCGCTGACGGGATAGTCGCCTTCGTCATCGGGCGCGTCGAGCAACCGCGCCGGACTCGCGCCAGTGATCGATTCGATCTGCACACGCCCATCGATCAGTCCCAACGCGACGACGTCGTGCTCGGCGTCGATCCTGATCACCGAGATACCCGACTCCGCCCGGCCACCTGTGACCTGCTCCAGGTCTGAGGTAGTCAGCACACTCCATGATCCGTCGGAACTGCCCGCTGCAACGAGTTCCCTATCGGCACTGAGTTCGATGTCGGCGATCAGACCTCCGATCGGACGCTCGCGGAGCATGATGCGATCCGCCATGCCCCAGACCTCGATGCTCTGGTCGTTCGATGCAACGACGAACCCGTCGTCGAGAAACGCCACGCGACGGTAGCTCTTGCCGTTGGTGATGTCACCGAGCCAGGCCGTTGGGCTCCCGCCGCCTGCGGTCACGATCGTTCCGAGCGTCTCGTTGGACGGGTCGAGCCGGTAGGCCTCCAACGCCAGCAACAAGGCCCGATTCGGGTCATCGCCGACAGCGACCTGCGAATCGGCCATCACCCGTCTGAGGTCCGCTTCGCGCGCGTTCGTCTCGGCCTCGCGACCTTGGGCCACCGCGACCAACCCCGCGACGATGGCGAGGACAGCGATGACCGCCACGGTGACGAGCAACGACCGCAGCCGGCGAACCCTCCGGCGCTCGGTCGAGGCCTCGTCGTCGCGCTGCGCTCGGCTCGCATCGAGAAACGCTCGTTCCGCCGGGCTGAGTTCCGCTTCGTGCTCGTCGGCCCATTCCTCGACCGTTCCGAGTCGAATGCCGCGATACAGCTCGCTGTCTTCACGATCCGACGCGTGCCACTCCACCGTCGATGCCGTCAGGCGGCGGATGATCCGCACGCCGTCCCGATCCTCACCGATCCAGTTCCGTAGGCGGGGCCATTTGCTGATGAGCGCCTCGTGGGCGATCTCCACGGTGGGCTCCCGCGTGGTCGGGTCGCGGTCGAACGCAATCAGGCGTGCCGCTCCGTAGGCACCGAGCAGATCGCTCGACACGTTGGCCAGTTCGGACTGCTTCGCTCGCCGCCGCGTGTCGTCCGTCCCCTCACCTGCCGTGATCAGCCGCGAGAAGAGACGACGACTCGCCGCGCGGCTCTCCGCATCGAGACCGGAGTAGATCTCTTCGGCACGTTGCGACAGCACAGCGCCCATCCCGCTCAGCCGTTGGTAGGCATCCACGGTCATCACGCCATCCACGCGATGTTCGTACAGCTCGGTCAATGAGTACTGCAGCAGCGGGAGCGACCCGGGCGAGGTTGCGGCGTCGCTGACCAGCCCAGCGGCGAGCGCCGACTCGACAGCCACTCCTGCTGTCTCGGCGGGCCCGACGATCGCGACGTGCAGCTCCTCGGAATCGAGCGGGGTGACCAGGCGGGAGTGATCGCGAACCTGCCCCCCGACGATTGCATGATTGAGGATCGGTCCGAGGAAGTCGGCGCGAGCCGTGATTACCACGCGCAGCCCAACGGCGGGGTCATCGAGCGCCTGGAAGATGCTCTGCATCAGCAGGTCTCGCTCCGCCGGATTGGCGATCGTGAACACCTCTTCGAACTGGTCGATCAGCAGGATGAGCTCTCGTCCGGGTTCGGGCAGCACAGCCGCAAGCACCGCGCCGAGTCCAGCAGGGCCATATGTGAGGACTTCGGCAAGGTCGGGCACGGGCGTGGACGCGATACGAGAGAGAGCAATCTCCAGTTCGGCGAGCGGCCGTTCACCGGGGACCATGGTGGCCACGAATGCGCCGGTCGAGCGCAGGCGAGGCAGCAGGCCGGCACGGACGACCGACGACTTGCCAGAACCCGACGGCCCGACGACGGCGAGGAAGGGATGGGCGGCGAGGTCTTCGACCAACTGTTCGACCAGTCGTTCTCGACCGAAGAACACCTCGGCGTCCGATTCGGCGAACGCGAACAGACCGCGGTACGGATTGGGGCCCTCGATCGTTGATGTCTTCGGAGCTGCCGGCGTCACGGTTCGACCGGCCGTCGCCGACTCGATCGCCGCGACCAGCTCCGCGACGCTGCCGACCGGGACGTCGGTCTGGGACTGTCCAGCGCGCTCGGCGATCGTCATCACGCGGGAGGTGATCGCCACGCTGGCCTGCGTGCGTTCTGACGTTTCCGCCGATTGGGTCCAGATCTCAGCTGCCAGCTGACCGAGCGCAGCGATGTCCGTTGGCGTCGACCGGGGATCGGCGTCGAGGCTGAACCCCGTCAGGTAAGCGGTGCCGGCGTCGTCCAAGAGGACGCGGCTGGCATTGAGCTGGCCGTGGACGATGCCCCGTTCGTGCGCTGCGGTCAAAGCTGCGCCCACCTGACGGACGATTCTGAGACGCTCGGTGTCGGTCATCGGACGCTCGCGAATGCGACGATCGAGGGAACCGCCAGGGAGGAACCTCGTCACCAGGTACGCCGCGCCGGGTTCGCGCCAGTAGTCGTAGAGCGGCACCACGTTCAGGTGCTCGATTGAAGCGATGCGTTGAGCGTGGACCTCGAAGCGGCGGACGAATGTTGCGTCGTTGGCCAGGTCCGGTGGGATCGCGGTGATCGCGACGTCGCGGCCGACGGCGGGTTGGGTGGCGCGGTACGTGATGCCGAGGTCAGATTCGGCGATCGGGGGCCCGAGCACGTATCCCCTCAGCTTCCGGCCCTGTGGGCGGGCTTCGAGTCGAGGGTCCTGATCGACGATGAGCTGCTCGAGCTCCTCGAGTTCGCGGCTCGGCTCGAGGCCGGTCTCGTCTGCGAGCAACCGCCGGTACTCCCGACCGGCTCGGAGCGCGTCCACGTGCCGCCCGGAGCGGTAGAGGGCGACCATCAGCAGCCGGCGCGGCTCCTCACGAAACGGCTCCTCTTCGATCAGCACCTCGATGTCCGAGATGACTGCAGCATGTCGCCCAGACTCCAGGGCCGCCTCGGCCCTGAGCTCGCGAGCCACCGTGCGCAGCGCGGTGAGTCGGATCGCCTCGATGCTTGCCCACTCCTCCTCGGCGAATTCTCCATAGGCCGGGCCGGACCACAACCCCAATGCCTCATCGAGGCTCAATACTGCACCGTCGGCATCGCCCGCCGTCAGCCGATCCTGGGCGTCGACCAGCGCTTCGTCGAACCGGGCCGAGTCGAGCTCCAGCGCCGAATCCGGAACGCTGTATCCCTTCGCTTCGGTGACCAGTACACCCGATGCGTCGACTCCTGCGACAACCAATGCCCGACGCAACCGAGCCACGTAGGTCCGGAACGTTCGCCGGGCCGCCTCCGGAGGCTCGCCGTCGAACACAGCATCAATCAGGCGATCGGTGGACACCACCGATCCGCGGTGCACCAACAAAGCACCGAGCAACCGGCGCTGACGCGGTCCACCCAGATCGACCGGTGTGCCGTCCGCAATGAGGCGGACCGGTCCGAGTACTTCAGCGGTCAGGCGCATGATGACGCTTCCTCGTCGTGGTCATGGCACCAATCCTTTCGACCCGAGGTTGCAATGAGGTAGCAATCAGCTCGTTCAGCCGAGTGTCCCCACGCTCGGTTGTGTCTGTGTTGCACCCTAGTTGTCCCCTCATCACCCCTGGTGAGGGCCGCTTTCGCGGTGGCGGCCACAGGCACGCGAGCTTCTCCGAGCGTCCTGCTACCGCGTGCACGCAACCCCGCTGGGGCGGCCCGAGCGCACGTTGCGCTCATGGAAACCAATCATGAGCTCAACGCCCGCGACAACAACTTCCGGCCTGGACAACTCAGGCCGTTAGGGCGACGCCTCGCCCAGTCGGTCGCCATCGCTGTTCTTCTCGCTGTCGGAGGTCCCACGATGGCCTCGACCGACGGAGAAGACGGCGCGGTCGCCCCAACAGGCGACTCGTCCGCCGCTACCGACCTGGCGAGCCCGCAGCTGACAACGCCGCTCGCCCGATTCGACGAGGTTGAACTCGTCGAGTCCCTGACGCCAGAGGAACAGGCGTTGGTCGATTGGGCGACCGGTCGATTCGCTCAAGCGGGGCTCGAGCTGCCCGAGCTCACCGTTCGCTTCGACCCGACCCGTGAGCTGTGCGACAACGCCGAGGGTCTGTACCAACATGGACCGAACGCAGAGCGAGTCGTGACCATCTGCACTCCAGACTTCGACACGTTCGCGTCTCAACTCGGCCATCGCCGCACGCTGCTCCACGAGTTCGGGCATGCCTGGGACTTCGCCAACATGTCCGCCGAGAACCACCACGAGCTGGGTCGAATTCTCGGCGTCGATGCATGGAACGACCATGACGACGAGTGGGAAGACCGTGGCGTCGAGCGCCTCGCTGAGATGTTCGTCTTCGCCCTCCTCGACCAACCCCGCCGTCAACTCAAGGTGAGCCTCGAATGCTCCGACCTGCTCAGCGCCTTCTCCGCCGCAACCGGCGCCCAGCCGTTGGGACCGGGCCTGCCACCATGCGCCGCCGACGCCGGGTGATTGAGTTAAACCAGCAAGCACCACTTGGAGAGATCGCCCGTCCGACCCATGTCCGAAGCTCAGGACGGGCCGTCGACGTGGTCCCGAGGAGCATGTCGGAGGCGGTCGGCTGACACACTGATGACATGTGGTGGCTGGCTCACGGACAGGACGACCCGCCGAGGACACTCGAGTGGTTGTCGCCCCACGAGCGTGAGCACCTCGCCTCCATTCGCTTCACGAAACGTCGTGACGAATACGTGACGCGTCGGTGGGCCGCCAAGCAAGCCGTCGCAAGCGTCCTCAATATGGGTCGCACTCCGGGCGATCTCACGCGCATCGAAATCCGCCATCGACAGAGTGGCGCCCCGTACGTGCAACTCGACGGTTCGATGGTCGACATCGACGTCTCGATGACCGATCGGTCGGGGTGGGCCGTCTGTGTGGTCGGCTCGGTGGGACACAAGACGCCCGGTACGGTCGGTATCGATCTCGAAGTCGTCGAACCGCGCAGCACACTCTTCGTCGCGGACTACTTCACCACCGCAGAGCGAGCGTTCGTCGCCAGCCTCCCGCCCGAGCGCTACGACGAGGTCGCGAACCTGATCTGGTCCGCAAAGGAGGCAGCGTTGAAGGTGCGCCAGGTTGGGCTCCGTGTCGACACGCGAACCGTCGATGTCGATCTCCACGGCGAACGCGAAGTCGACGGGTGGACCGCGATGACCGTGTCGGCGGTCGACGGTCCGATGCCCGGCTGGTGGCGTCGCAGCGGCGTCTTCTTGCTCACCATCGTGTTCGCCGAAGCGGCAGCACCGCCTGAGCTGCTCCCGACAGGCAGCGACCTCGACACGGCCACACCACAACACTCATGGGTTCAGTCGCCGATCTGCTGAGGCGTTCAACTCGGGCGCGCCATCCCTCGCTCGAGGGCATCGACCACATACGGGCGCAGCTCGGACGCCGCGATGATCCGATCGACGGAGCCCACCCGAAGCGCACGGTCGATCGTGTGGATCGAGTCGAACTCGTCGGCCACCTGGCCGAGCATCTCCGAGCGCACCTCGTTCGTGATCGTGGCCAGTGCATTGCGCAGCCGCGTGGCCTCGGTTCCGACAGCATCGTGCGCCGCTGCGCGAGCGGCGCGAACGCGCGGGTCCGATTCGGTGCGTTTCTTCACGTCTCGCGCGAACACGGTCGCCGCGGCGGGCGCCCCACCGATGACCGATGCGAACGAGCCTTCCACCGCAGCAATCTCGATCGAAGCGTTCAACGCCTTGGAGAACACAACGAACGCTCCCCCGTGATAACGCGACACCACGACGAACACGATGGGACCGTCGAAGTTGGTGACAGCCCGACCGATCTCGGCACCGAACTCCAGCTGACGGCGCCGCATCGATTCGGGTGAGCCGACGAAGCCGGACAGGTTGGCAAGGACGACGAGCGGTCGATTGTGACTGGCTGCGTTGATCGCCCGGGCCGTCTTGCGCGAGGCATGCGGGAACAACGTGCCCGATGTCCACGCGGGTGGACCGTCAGCCGGGACGAAGCCCTTGCGTCCGACGGTGTGCGACTCCAGACCGAGAAGAGACACCGGGACCCCGCCGATCGTGGTGTCCCAGACAATGGAGGTATCGCCGTCGCGAAGATCCTTCCAGCGCTCCAATGGTTCGGCGTCGACGTCGGCGACGGCTCGCATGACCGAGCGCATGTCAAACGGCTGTTTGCGGTCGGGATTCAGGTCCGCCGAAAACACATCACCGACCGTGGTGAACGGCGAGGCGAGCAACGGTGCATGGGCACTGGGGCGGACGTCGCGGTCAACCGGATCGGTCGTCGGACGTCTCCTCGGGAAACGTTCACCCGGCACCACGTAGGTCAACTCGTAATGCCGCAACAGCAGTTCGCATGCCTCGGGGAACGATCCCGCCCAGTACTGCGCCTGGCCGTTGGGTCCCATCACACGGTGGTACCCACCGATACCGAAGTTGTCGTCTGCGCTCACCGCACCCGAGAAGTCCAAGGCCTGCTTACCCGTCAGCACCATGGCCGACGACGGCGTCATCACCAAGATGCCCTTCGTATGGTTGAGCATCGTCGCTTCGGCGTTCCAGTACGGCTGGCCGCCGACGTTGATACCGGTGACCACGATGTTCACTTCTCCGCCGGCCTGGGTGAACTCGATCAACCTGCGCAGTGTCAACGCGATCCAGTCCATGTTCTCGGTGCCCGAGTCCATCGCGATGAGCGCTCCGCTCGACACAGCGAACCATTCGACAGGGAGGTGATGTTCGAGCGCGTAGGCAAGGGCGGCGTTGATGCGACGACACTCGGGCTCGGCCAGATTGCCGAGGCCCTGCGTCGGGTCGGACAGGATGGCCACGCGCTCCACACCCTCGGGGACGACGGTGCTGTGGTTCGTCAGCAGTCCGACCACCAGGTGGGCGGTGTTCGTACCCGGCTCCCGATGCACCGGTACGAGTCGATCGTCGACATCGAGTTCGAGTTCCACGAACGAATCGGCCGGCAAGCCAACGTGTTGGATCCGCTCGGTGAACAGGCGCACGATCTCGTGGGGGTAGGGCGAGCCGAAGCGGTGGGCGGTGAGGATCTTCTGCTGGTAGGTGCTCAGCGGACGAACCGGCTGATCGCCGGCACGGT
>CAXMZV010000208.1:0-7112 GCA_964199985.1 Candidatus Ilumatobacter isfjordensis
CCCATCACAAATCTATTCCGCCCACTTCCGGCTCGGGGTAGCTCAAACGGCAGAAAGTAGGACAGACTGTGTGAAAACTCGATTCACCTGCCGCGCCGAACGGGTATCGGCGGACTGGCGTTGTGGAGTGGCGTTGGGGGAGTGGTCAATCGGCCCGGAGGGGGTTGATCGCGCTGGTGCCCGGATGGACGCCGGCTTGCAGGTGGCCGCGTTCGGCAATGAGCGCCTGGAGCACTTCGAGGGTGGCCTGCGTCGGTGCGTTCGGGCCGGGCCGGCGGCGTCGGACGAAGGCGACGATGCGTCGAGGGAGCTCAGGCACGCTGATCATGCGGAACGATCCGGTGAGCCAGTTGGGTACGGCGGTGGCGGGGACGACGGCAGCGCCGTAGCCGTCGAACGCAAGCGAAGCGAGCAGTCGCACGCCATCGATCTCGGCCTGGGCGCGCAGCGTGATGTCGGCCGCTGCCGCTGCGCGTTCGAGCACCTTGCGCAGTGCGGAACCCATTGGGGGGAGCAGCAGCGGGACCTGATCGAGGTCGCGGAGTGGAATCGTCTCATGTGCTGCGAGGGGGTGGCTGGAGTCCGCGAGCAGGAAGAGGTCCTCGGCGAACAGCGGCTCGATGACAAGTTCGGCGTCGTCGATCGGGAGGTGAACGAGTGCGGCATTGAGGTGACCGGACAGGACATTGGGGACGAGCGTCGACGTGGCACCTTCTTGAATGACCGTGCGGACGCCGGGGTGCTCGGTGCCGAGTCGACCGAGCATCTGGGGCATCAGCCAGCGGGCAGTCGTGCCAATGACGCCGAGGCGCGTTTGGCCGGAGATGTCGGCATCACGACTCGCGACGTCGGCCACGATGTCGTCGACTTCGTTGAGGACGCGCCGTGCCCGTTCGACGACGCGAGCGCCCTCGTCGGTGAGTTCGCCGTGTTGCCGATCGACCAGCGTCACCCCGAGTTCCTTCTCGAGCCGAGCGATGTGAGCGGAAACGTTGGATTGCACAGTGAAGAGGGCTCGTGCGGCTGCCGAGAACGTGCCGTGGTCGGCAACAGCGACCAACGTAGACAACTGCCGGACATCCATCACAAAAAACGATACCGGATATCTCTGATATCTGCTTGTCAGATCAAACCGGTCATGTGCATACTTTCACAAGTAATACAGTCGACGTGAGAACACCCCCCATTGTTCCACTCGTCGGGAAGTCCACAACTGTTCCCCCAACAGCGGACTTTCCAGGTTGAGAGGCCCGGATCCCCATCCGGGCCTTTCCCATTTTTCGGGGCCCTGATCTGTACGCCAGCATAGAGTGGCGGCGTGGCAGCATCCTCGAACAGCACCGCATCTGACGCGCCAACGAACGGAGCAGTCAACACCGGCAACGGCGCCGCGTTCTTCGATCTCGATCGCACCTTGCTCGCGGGAGCGTCCGGTGAGGTGTTCGCCGACGCAATGCGGATGGCAGGCCTGTCGTCGAAGCCATTCCCCGGAGAAAAGCTGCTGTTCGGGCTTTTCAACACGATCGGTGAGACGTTGCCGGCGATGGCGCTCGCCCGCCAAGCGGTCACGCTGGCCAAGGGCCGCTCGCAGGCGGCGGTCAGCGCGGCAGCTGATCAAGTCGCCGACCGTCTGGTCGCCATGGTGCAGCCCTTCGCCGACTCGGCGTTTGAGATGCACCGTGAAGCTGGCCGGCCCATCGTGCTCGCCACCACGACGCCCTACGATCTGGTCAAACCATTCGCCGACCGACTCGGGCTCGACGACGTGGTGGCCACGCGTTACAACGTGAGTGACGACGGAACGTACGACGGCACCTTGGCAGGGCCGTTCGTCTGGTCGGCAGGCAAGCTTGAAGCCATCACGGCGTGGGCCGAGGAGCACGGCGTCGACCTCGCCAGCAGCTACGCGTACTCCGACAGTGTGTACGACACGCCGATGCTCGACGCGGTCGGCAACCCGATCGTGGTCAACCCTGACCCGCGCATGGTGCTGATGGCCGCAGCTCGACGATGGCCCACGATGAACCTCGACGTGTCGCCCGGCGTCGTCAAGATTCCCGTGGTCGGCATGGAGGTGCAGCGGCTCGCGTTGCAAATGGCTCGTCCTGCCGCGTACCCCTACGCTCGATTCGAGATCAGTGGCGTCGAGAACATCCCCGCTGATGGACCGGTCATCCTATGTGCCAATCACCGGAGCTACTTCGACGTCTCGGCGATGTCGATCGTCATCGGGAAGAGTGGGCGTACCGCACGATTCTTGGGTAAGAAGGAAGTCTTCGACGCTCCCGTGGTCGGACAGATCGCCACAGCCATGGGCGGCATCCGAGTGGATCGTGGAACAGGTTCGGACGAGCCACTTCAGGCGGCCGCCGACGCGCTCGAAGGGGGTGAGATGGTGGCGATGATGCCCGAGGGAACCATTCCCCGTGGCGTGGCTTTCTTCAAGACCAAGCTCATCGGGCGTTGGGGTGCGGCGCAGCTCGCCCAGATGTCGGGTGCCACCGTGATCCCGGTGGGCCTGTGGGGCACAGAAAAGGTGTGGCCGCGGTCGAGTCGTGGTCCCAAGGTGTTGAACTTCACTGACCCGCCCACCGTCCGCGTGAGCATCGGCGCGCCAGTGGCCCTCAAGGGCAAGTCCGTCGACGCCAACACGAAGCGGATCATGAAAGCGATTATGGCCGAGCTGCCCGAGGCTGCCCGGGAGGAGCGCGTCCCCACCGACGACGAGCTGGTGCTGACGTACCCGCCTGGGTGGGATGGTGATCCGTCCGGAGAGACCAAACGGCGTCCTGGCTCGGACTGAGCGAAGCCGAGCGTCGGCTCGCCAAAAGAAAATCGACGAAGTTTCATCCGCCCTTTGGCGAGCGCCGTAGAGAGTGCATGTCGCAATACGCGGCGTGAACAGCATCATCCCTCTCTCAAAGGAACCCCCCAAATGAAGCGCACCACCACCACCCGTCTGTCCGTTGGAATCATCGCCGGCCTGCTCGCTCTGACCGCATGCGGCAGCGACGGCGACGACGCCGCCGAGACCACCGAAGCACCGGTTGAGACCGAGGCCGAAGCGCCGGTCGAGACCGACGCCGCCGCCGAAGAAATCGAATCGTTCGGCACCGTCGTCGATGTCGCCGTGCTGAACGGCAGCTTCGATACTCTCGTTGCAGCCGTCACCGCTGCTGATCTCGGTGAGACCCTCTCGGGCGAAGGCCCGTTCACGGTCTTCGCGCCGACCGACGATGCGTTCGCCGCGTTGCCCGAAGGCCTCGTCGAGGCCCTCCTGCTCCCGGAGAACAAGGATGTCCTCACCCAGATCCTCACCTACCACGTGGTTTCGGGCGCAGTGATGGCGGCCGACATTACCGACGGTGACGTCGCCACAGTCGAAGGCCAGACCGTCACGCTGTCGACCGTTGACGGTGTGACCGTCAACGGTGCCAGCGTCCTCATCGCCGATGTGCCGGCAGACAATGGCGTCATCCACGCCATCGACGCCGTCCTTGTGCCGCCGGGCGTCGACGTGGCCGCACTGCTCGGCTGAGATTCTTCTCCCCTGAAGAGCAACTGACTGATGCCCGGCTCCGTGACGAGCCGGGCATCGTCGCGTCTGTGGACCCGTTTGCGTGACGAAAATGGTGCCCGACAGCGCCAATTTCGTCACACAAACGGGGGAGCGGGCAGACTGCTGAGATGAGCGACTTCCCGCGACCGATCGATCTGCTGCCGCACCGCCCTCCGTTTCTACTCGTCGACGAACTGACGGCGCTGGTTCCCGGCGAGTCGGTGACGGGTGTCTGGCGGCTGACGGGGGAGGAGTACTTCTTCCCCGGCCACTTCCCGGGTCGGCCGACACTGCCGGGGGTGCTGATGTGTGAGTCGATCGCACAGGTCGGCGCCTGCGCTGTGCTGGCCCACCCCGACTTCACCACCAAGCTGCCGCTGTTCGGTGGGCTCGACAAGGCACGATTCCGGCGCCAGGTCGTGCCCGGTGACGAGTTGGTGATCGAGGTCGAACTCGGGCGAATGTCGGCCCGGGCCGGCAAAGGCTCAGGCACCGCGAAGGTCAACGGTGAACTCGCCACGAGCTGCGACCTGATGTTTGTCTTCGCCGACGTCTGACGCTCAGCCGCGAGCAGCTCAGATCGTCAAGCGGGTGCGACGACGACGACTCCATTGTGACCACCGAAACCGAAGTTGGTGCTGAGCACCGGACCCGGTTCCCAAGGACGCGGTGCGCCGAGCACAAGATCGATGTCCATCGAGGGGTCGACGTTGACGGTGTTCGCGGTCGGCGGAATCGCCTTGTTCTGAATCGACAACAACGCAGCGACTGCCTCGAGCGCGCCGGCGGCGCCGAGCGCGTGGCCGGTGATGCCCTTGGTCGAGGTGACCGGAACGGCCTGCGGACCGAAGACGTGCGTGATCGCCGCAGCTTCGGCGGCATCGTTCAGCGCGGTGGAGGTGCCGTGTGCATTGACCTGCTTGATGTCCGCAGCGACGAGCCCTGATTCGGCAAGCGCCTGTTCGATGCACTTGATGGCGCCGACACCACCGGGTGCGGGAGCGGTGATGTGATGAGCGTCGGCATTGCTCGCGCCGCCGAGGATCTCGCCGAGAATGTTTGCTCCACGGGCCTCGGCTGATGACCACTCTTCGAGAATGAGTACTGCGCCACCCTCGCCCATGACGAAACCATCACGGTCGGCGTCGAAAGGTCGGCTGACGCCGGCGGACGAGAGCGCCGTCATGTTGGCGAATCCGGCGATGCCCGTCGGCGTGCCCGCCGACTCGCTTCCGCCGGTGACAGCAGCATCGAGAATGCCCCACTTGATGAGACGCGCGGCGTAGTTGATCGCATGGCTGCCAGCGGCGCAGGCCGTGACAATGGTTTCGCTCTGCCCTTGCAATCCGTAGCGCATCGAGATGGAAGCGCCCGGAGCGTTGGCCATCATCATCGGCACGAGGAACGGCGAGACTCGCCGTGGGCCTTTCTCGTTGTGAATGCCGATTTGCTCTTCGAGCGTGTGCAGCCCGCCGATGCCCGTGGCGAAAATGGTGCCGAAGCGCCCACGATCGACGGCGACGGCGTCGACGCCACCAACCTGATCGAATGCTTCGCCCGCCGCAGCGAGTGCAAACTGCTCGACGCGGTCAGCCCGCCGAGCCTGCTTGGGCCCTTCGAAGTACGGAGTGCCGTCCCAATCGTCGAACACGATGGTCCGACCGACGGGCGCGGGCGGACCATTCAGACCGTCCCAGAAATTGCTGGTCCCGATGCCAGCCGGAGCAACGACACCCAGGCCAGTGACGGCGACCCTGCGGCCGCCCGACATCAGAGCTTGCCAGCGACGAGGTCGTAGGCGTTCTTGACGGTCTCGACGCCTTCGAGTTCTTCCTCGGGGACCGCAATGTCGAACTCTTCCTCGAGGGCCATCACGAGCTCGACGAGGTCGAGACTGTCGGCGTCGAGGTCGTCACCGAACTTGGCGTCCAGGACAACGGAGGATTCTTCGACCGAGAGTACCTCGACAGCGCACTTGCGGAAGCGGGCGAACAGTTCTTCATTCACAGGAGTGTCTCCAGTTTGTTGAGTGTTGATTGAGATTCTAGTTGTCTTGCAAGGAGTTCACGAATGAAACCTCCCCTCGAGCGTCAGCGAGTTCGGGCGCGAGCCCGAAGAAAGGCATTGTGGCCGACGAAGTCGGCGGCGGCGGAGTCGCCATGGCGTCGTCAGACGGCATCAATGGCCCATGCCCAACCCGCCGTCGACCGGGATCACGGCGCCCGTGATGTAAGCGCCGTCCGGCCCGGTGAGGAACACAACGGCGCCGGCAACTTCTTCCGGCTCAGCCATGCGGCCGAGCGGAACAGCATTGGTGATGTTGGCGCGTTGATCGTCGGTGAGCGCCGCAGTCATGTCGGTCGCGACAGGGCCGGGGGCGACGACGTTGACCGTGATCGATCGTGACCCGAGCTCGCGAGCGAGCGAACGGGCGAATCCGACGAGTCCCGCCTTGGACGCCGAATAGTTCGACTGCCCAGCGGATCCGAGCATGCCGACCACTGACGACATGAGCACGATGCGACCAGTGCGGGCCCTGAGCATTCCCTTGGCGGCCCGCTTGGCGACTCGATACGACGCGGTGAGGTTGGCATCGAGCACGGATGCAAAGTCGTCCTCGGTCATCCGGAGCAGCAGCCCGTCCTTGGTGACCCCTGCATTCGACACGAGTACCTCGACGGTGCCGCCGAAGTGTTCCTCGACCGCGGAGAACGCTGCGTCGACGTCGTCGGTCGACGTGACGTCGCACTTGACGCCGAACAGCCCGTCCGGTGGTGGTGACGAGTTGTAGGTGACGGCAACTCGATCGCCATCGGCGGCGAACCGACGAGCACAGGCGAGGCCGATTCCTCGAGAACCGCCGGTGATGAGGATGATCCGACCGGTCGGCTCGTCTGATCCGGAGGTGGTTGTGGTCGAGTCGGTCATGCGGAGGTCTCATCAATCTCGTGCCGGAGTTCTTGGTCGGTTGTGTTCCAGCGGACGATCGCGCTTGCCGCCGACATCCCGGCGCCGAATCCGACGAACAGGACGAGATCGCCGTCGCTGACTCGACCGTTGTCGAGCGCTTGGTTCAGGGCGAGCGGGACCGAGGCCGACGACGTGTTGCCGGTCGTGTCCAACACGATCGAGGTGCGCTCCATCGGGATGCCGAGGCGATCGATTGACGCAGAGATGATGCGAATGTTGGCTTGATGGGGGACGACGAGCGCGATGTCGTCGGCCGTGACACCAGCATGGGCCATCGACTTCTTGGCCGAGTCCACCATGAGGCGAACTGCCTTGCGGAAGACTTCTCTGCCTTCCATCTGGAGGTTGCCACCGGATTCGGCGTACAGGTGTCTCTCGGCGGTGCCATCGGAATCGAGGTCCCAGGCAAGCATTTGTCCGGGTCCGTCGACGGCCTCGAGCACCGTGGCGGCGGATCCGTCTGCGAAGAGGATGGCGGTGTTGCGAAGGCAAAAAAGCCCCTGCTGAAGCTGAAAAGAAACGGCTTCTCACCATAGCGGTCGCGGGCACAAAAAAGCTTTCCTCTTGGTTTGTCATAAAGCGC
>CAXMZV010000209.1:0-7100 GCA_964199985.1 Candidatus Ilumatobacter isfjordensis
CACGCCCACGATGATCCCACGCCACACGCGCGCACCGGAGGATCTTCGCCCCGATGTTCCGCGTCGTGCGATCCGAACGGATGACATCAATGTCAGTGTCACATCGGGCCCCGACCCCGATGTGACGCGGGTTGCGTGGTGGTGCGACGTGCTGATGCATGCCACGATGGACAAATGGAAGCCGACCGAGACCGTTGGGACGAGCGTTGGAGCGCGGCCGGCGTCGAGCCCGACCAGATTGCCCCCGTGGCGCCCGATGTGATCGATGCCCACCCCGAGCTGCTTGAGCAGCTGCCGACCGAGGGAGCTGCTCTCGACCTCGCGTGTGGCATCGGTGCGCAGTCACTGTGGATGGCCGCCCGGGGCCTCAACGTCAGCGCACTCGACGTCTCCCCGGTCGCCGTCGACCTCACCGCCCGATCTGGCGCCCAACACGGATTCACCGTCAACGCTGCGGTGTGGGACACCGACGACGGACTCCCCGCCGAACTCGACGGGCTCGCGATGATCGTCTGTCAGCGGTTTCGAGCAAGCGACCTCTACCTCGGCCTCGTGCACCGGCTGCGACCAGGCGGCGTGCTGATCCTCACGGTGCTGTCGGCCGTCGGTGTCGATGGCACCCCCGGGCCATTCCACGCGCCTGCCGGCGAGTTGACCAACGCGTATCGCTCGGCGGCTGAGGCCGGGACGATCGAGGTGCTCGTCGATGATGAGCGTGACGGGCAGGCGTCGATCGTCGTGCGTCGGATGCAGGACTGAACGCAACCTCGGCGCAGCGCCGGACTCAGTCGACGTTGGCGAGGATCACGTCACGCAACGAGTCGAGACCGACTGGCCCGGCCGTGGTTGTGTCGAGAAAGTCGTCCAGGACGTCGGTGAATCGCTCAGGATCCTCGGCATGCGGGAAGTGCCCCATGCCCTCCATGATCTCGAGCCGGCTCCCCTCGATGGCATCGTGGGCCGCATGGGCGTGGGCCACCGGAATGATTCCATCGTGATCACCCCACACAAGCATCGTCGGCACGCGAGCGGCGAGGTAGAGCCGGTCCGTGGCGTCGACGGTCTGACCACCGGGCTCGATGACGCCGCGCATCGTGCGGACGAATGCGGCTCGGTTTGGGGCACCGGCCAGCGATGCGTAGGCGCGCCACATTTCACCGAGCCCTTCGCTGCGAATCCCACGCCGATTGAGCACACGACCGACGTTGGTCCCGGCCTCGACGGCTGGCTTTGGAAAACCGAACGGCATCACGTACTCGAAGCCGGGCAGCGTCAACAACCGCAGCAGCCAACTGACTTCTCGACCCAGCCCACCGCTGCCGACAAGAACCAGCCGATCGACCAATTCCGGGTGCTGGTATGCCAATTGCATCGCGACACCGCCGCCGAACGAGTGCCCGACGATCGTCACTCGCGGCACGTCGAGCACCGCCAGAAAGTCCCGGAGTCCGCTCGCGAAAGCGCCGAGTGAATAGTCGCCAGTCGGCTTCGCTGATTCGCCGTGGCCGAGCAGATCGGGCGCGATGACGTCGTGCCGCTCGGCAAGCAGCGGCATGACTGCGTCCCACGTCTTCGAGCTGCCCGCCAGCCCATGGATGAGCAGCACGGCCTCGGTCGACTTCGTCGGCTTCACCGGGCCCATCCGGCGGTAGCCGACCTCGTGGCCGTGAATCGACACATGACAGAGCGGCGAACGTTTCATCACTCCCATTATGACCCGAACCCGTCGCGTCCACCCGGGTCCTCCGACCCCATCTGCGTCGCATTTTCCTCCCGACCTCGCCTCAATCAGTCCACATGTCGGAACTGGTCCACATGGTGGAACGACGGACCCGAAATCTTTGTTAACTTGGCCGCCGGACATCGGGCACGTGCTCGTCGAACACCTTGTCCGACGACAGAGCACGGGGGTCGGCAATGGCGCTGGCAGCACGTTTGGACAATTTGGGCACCGAAACGGCGTTTGCGGTTTCCCAAGCAGCGGCAGAGTGGGGAGCGCAGGGCAACCGGATCTATCCGTTCCACCTCGGCGACATCAACCTGGCGACGCCGGCGAACATCGTCGAGGCGATGAATGCGGCGATCAGCGACGGCAAGACCGGTTACTGCCCCGCCGCCGGAATCGCTCCGCTGCGCGAGGCGTTGGCGGCCAACATCGGTGCCGACCGAGGGATGGACCTCACGGCGGCAAACATCGTTGTCCAACCCGGCGGCAAGCCGGTGATCACCAAGTTCATCCAGACGCTGATGAACCCAGGCGAGGGCGTGCTCTACCCCAACCCCGGCTACCCGATCTACGAGAGCCAGGTGGAGTACTTCGGCGGGCGTCCGCTCCCGTACCGCTACCACGAGACCGACACCGGCTTTGGCATCGACCTCGACCAACTCCGCGAGCTCGCAGCGTCAGGCGCCACCGCCATCATCTACAACAACCTGCAGAACCCGCTGGGTTGCGAGAGTTCGCTCGCCGAGATGCAAGCGATCGCCGACATTGCCATCGAGCACGACCTGTGGGTCCTGTCCGACGAGGCGTACTTCGAGATGCGGTACTCAGGAACGTCGACGTCGATCGCTTCGCTGCCCGGGATGGCGGAACGCACGGTCATCCTCTACACGTTCTCAAAGAAGTTTGCGATGACCGGATGGCGACTCGGTTGCGCAGTTGCGCCCGTCGCCGTCGCTGAGATGATCGCCAAGCTCAACACCAACGACGAGAGCTGCACGACGCACTTCGTCCAGGCTGCCGGAGTCGAAGCCATTGCCCACCCCGAGGGCGCCGTGCCAATGCTCGCCGAACTCCAGCGCCGCCGTGACGCTGCTGTCGGCGGGCTCGAATCCATTGACGGCATCACGTGCGCAACGCCCGATGCGACCTTCTATCTCTTCCCCAATGTCACTGCAGCGATGTCTCGAATGGGCTTCGCTGATGTGGGTGACTTCGCCACTGCTGCGCTGCAGAACACCGGCGTGTCGTTCTGCACCCGTCGCCACTTCGGGCGCCCGCAAGCCGACGAAGTCGAGCAATACATTCGGCTCGCGTACTCCGGAATCTCGGTTGATGACATCACCGAAGGCCTCGACAGACTGGCTGCCTGGATCACCACTGGCGGCACCGCGTGAGCGGCATGACACACCCCAAGATCGTCGTCACCGGCCGCATCCCAGACGCTGGCCTCGATCTGCTGCGATCGATCGACGGCTCCGACGTCTGGGCATGGCTGGACGACGCCGTCATCCCCACCGATGTGCGAAACGAGCAGCTCGCCGAAGCCGATGCGGCCGTCACTCTGCTCACCGATCGTGTTGACAACGACTTCCTCGCAGCGGCCCCGAAGCTTCGAGTCGTGGCCAACGTCGCCGTGGGTTACAACAACATCGATGTGGCTGCGTGCACCGAGCGCGGCGTCATCGTCACCAACACACCGGGCGTCTTGACCGACGCGACGGCCGATCTGGCCATGGGGCTCGTGCTCATGTCCACGCGACGGTTGGGTGAAGGAGAACGACTCATCCGGTCAGGCACCCCCTGGCAGTGGGGCATGTTCATGATGCTCGGTACGGGGCTGCAGGGTCGCACGCTGGGGATCGTCGGGATGGGCGGCATTGGTGAAGCCCTCGCGACACGGGCGAGAGCCTTCGGGATGCGCATCGTATATCACAATCGTCGCAACGTCGACGCCGAGATCGAGCAGCGTCTCGACGCGCGGCGAGTCGACTTCGATGAACTGCTTGCAACCAGCGACATCGTGTCTCTCAACTGCCCGTACAGCGACGCCACACATCATCTGATCGACGCCGCTGCGCTCGATGCGATGAAGTCCACGGCGCTCCTGGTCAACACGGCGCGTGGGCCAATCGTCGACGAAGCCGCACTGGTCGAAGCACTGATCGACGGTGCGATTGCCGGGGCTGCGCTCGACGTGTTCGAAAACGAGCCGACCGTGCATCCTGGGCTCCTTGGTCTCGACAACGTCGTGCTGGTTCCGCACTTGGGCTCGGCAACGATGGAGACGCGTGCCGCTATGGCCACCACCGCAGCATCCAACGTCGTTGAGGTCGTCGCCGGACGGGCGCCGCACAACCCAGTGTCCGGCTGATCCAACACCCCACATCACGCCAACACTGAGTTGACGACGCGCATGACGGTGCAACCGCCCCCGTCGTTGGCATGATTGGGTCGTGAGTTTGAACGGGCCGGCGGCCGCGCGCCTCTACGACGAGCATGTCGATGCGATCTACGCGTATGCGGCTCGGCGAGTTGGTCCGCAGGCAGCCGTCCAGGTCGTCGAGGACGTCTTCGAGCACGCATTGCGCCAAGACGCGCGGCGGCCCGCTCACACAGGTACCGACCTGGGCTGGCTCCTCGCAATGGCAACCGCCTTCCTGCGTCGTCACAGCGAGACCGAATGCCGACGCCTCCGTGACTGGCAACCGCCAACGCGATCCACCTCGCAGGCCATCCCGCGAGTCACCGATCCGCTGCTGGCCGACACGGTCGAGGACGGCGGCACCATCACCACGGCACGCGTGATGGCCGCCATTGCCGAACTCGACCCCGTCGAACGCGACGTGCTCTTCCTCATCGCCTGGGAGGGCTGCTCGTCGTCGCTCACCGCTGTTGCAACCGGGGTTCCGCAGAACGAAGTCCGGTCGCGCCTGAGCGCCATCCGCAAAGAGATCCGCCGTCGCGTCACTGCCAGCATCAGTGAGATTGCCGACTCCTCCGCCGCCGATGTCGCCGATGTCGTTGATGACACGACGGCAGACGGAGCACCCTCGTGAACCCCGTGCAGATCGTTGAAGCGGCTCGTCCTGAGGTCGGCACGATGCCGTCCATCGATCGGCGGCACCTCCGTGAACGAATCTTCGATGCCGCGCTTCGGGCGCAATCCGAGCTCGCTCCGGTCGACATCGCCAGCCCCAACAACCGGGCCTCGAATGCCGCGCGACTTGCAGCGTTGGCGTTGCTCGGTTTTGCCGCGATCGGCGGGCTCGCCTATTCCGCGTCGCGCGACACGCCGGGTTCTCGGGCAACTGTCACACCGGCGACGGATGTAGCACCATCGACGACGAACGAGCCGACAGTCAACACTGTCGTCCAGGCGCCGCGACCCACCATTGCACCCACGACGACCATGCCGCCCATTCCCGGGTCCGGCGACACGCCCCTGCTGCTTCCGCCAGAACGCAATCGCCTCGACGAGCTCACGGTCGTCCGAGCCGAACTGGGCGGCTCAGCACTGTTGCTCCGGGCCCCTGACCTGAGCACCATCTCGCTCATCGAAGTCGACGGTGTTGCCCCGGTCGACCCCGAGGAACCCGAGAACAACCCCGGTGGATCGACCACGACGACGAGCACTACTCCACCCCGGCAGTACGCCGCAGTGTCGGTGATCCCCCCCGACGAAGACACCCCCGGCCAGTACAGCGTCGAAGTTCCATGCGGCTCCGTTTCCGTGCTCGACACGGCGGGGCGTCCCGCGTTCCGCCCCGAGATCGACGCGCTGTTCAACTCGATGCGGATCACCGACGGCGTGATCGACATCGAACTGCCGGATGGCTGGGCCGCCATCAGTGGCGGGCCGAGCACCGACGAGTTCGTCTTCGGACTTCCGGTCGAGATCGGCGACCAACGGGTCACCATCATGGTCGCGCAGTACCCAGGCGGCAGCCTCGCCATCGCGGGCAACGATCAGCGGCAGTACACGCCCGCCACATTCAACGGGCAACCGGCATGGATCCATCGCGAGACAGAAGATCCCGCTGCATTCACTATCCTCGCAACGGTCGGCACCACTGCAATCCGAGTCAGCACCCGCGACATTTCTCTGGCCGAGACCGAAGCCGTGATCAACGGCCTGACGCCCGGCGACGTCGATGAGTGGACCAACCGGTTCGGGACACTCCCGGTCGATCTCGATCCTGACATCCGGGCCTGTGGCGATCAGCCCGAGTTCAACATCACCTGACAATCACCGCCCGCTGCCGCGGGAGCTCAGATCGTGCTGCGGGGACGGTTGCTCATGCCGACCAGGGCCAGTCCGGCCAGCAGTGACGCGCAGCCGATGTCGATGACGCCAGTCAGCGCGGTGACAAGGTCACCAAAGAATCACGAATCGACGAGGAGATAATCCGTGATCTGCGTGTCGTCGGCGCCCAGATCGGTGAAGTTGTCGTCGGTTCGCGCCTGCATGTACGAGCGCCATGTGAAGGATCGGTAACGAGGTGTCGAGGCCAGCGCAGCGATCGGCTCGATCACAGCCTCCCGCTGCGGATTGAGAAAGTACGGAATGCTCAGACGGTCGCTCGAGGTCATCGGAATCACTCGATGGACCGCTGCCCGATATCGGTCGTTGCTCCAGACCTGCATCGCATCGGCGAGGTTGACCACGATTGTTCCAGGCGTCGGAACGATGTCGACCCACGTTCCGTCGGCGGCCTGCGCTTGCAACCCACCGGTGCCGTCTTGCAACAGCAGCGTGAGCACACCCGGATCGGTGTGATAGCCGAGCGCGGTCTCACCCAGTTCGCGGAGTCCGTCGCGCTCGTCGGCGGGGACCGGGTCACCGACCGGATAGTGGTTGAGTCGTACCGAGCTGTTCGTCCGGTCGCCGCGGAACTCGACGACGTCGTCAGCGCTGAGACCGAGTGCAGCGTGCACCAGCGCCGTGGTTCGCTCGGCCAGGTCGCTGAACGCATCGAAGAACTGGACCATCCCGGGGTGAAACCCGACCGTGCCGTCGACTTCGGCCGGCCACCGATTGTGCGCGGCCGAGTGCTCAGCGACCGGGTCGACGAAGTCGAACACTTCCTTGCTATCGCGCTTGCGCTTGGTCAGTTCGCGGTCGTAGTACCCGAGCGGATTGTCGGCATCGCGCATCACGGCCACCTTGCGTTCGCGGGGCGAGTCGAAGAACGCCCGCGTCCGATCCCAGGTCGCCTCGATCAAGTCGTCGAGCCCGTGACCACTCAGCAGGAAAAACCCGTGGTCACGACAGGCCAGGTCGAGCGCAGCCAGCATCGAGTCGTTCGGCTGAGAAATGTCAATCGTCGGCACCAGGTGCGAAGCGTCCATGGCAGAGTCTCGCAGACGCCGATCA
>CAXMZV010000210.1:0-7091 GCA_964199985.1 Candidatus Ilumatobacter isfjordensis
GGACTCGCAGAACCGGGCGGACCCGAACCCGGGTGGAGATTCCTGAGCTGGCGCTCGAGCTCCTCTATCCGGTTGGCCAACTCGCGCTTGCTCGGGGGTGTCGTCCTTCCCCACAATTCCCTCCTCCGTTACCTGCCCGAATTTGACTCGCGCGTCTCCTCTTTACATCGACGGAGACACATGGCAGTGAGCAGAAAACCGTCAGGAATGTCACCCGTCGATATGAGTCAACTATCGCGCCGAAGGCGACGCCGGTCCAGTCATTTCTACGCTCCATGGACGTCAGCGCAATGGCGGTACGGGTAGGACGGCTACGACAAGCCGAGCTTGCGGGCGCCGCGTTCGAGGAGTTGATAGACGCCGTAGCCGACGATGCCGAAGAGCGCGGCAGGCAGGATCCACAGCGCAGCGACGGCCGCGACGAGGCTGGCACCGCGTTGTTTCCCCCACAGCAACGACGACACGAACGGAAGGGCCACGGCGATCAGAAGGAGCAACCATGTGTCAACGAGTTGGCCCCAGTCGAACAGCCACGAGCCGACGGCGCTCACGAACGAGGCGATGCCGAACGTTGCGAGGAGGAGCCAAAGGAACAGCGAGAGGCGTCTGATGCCGCCCGCTGCGAACCGTGAGCGAAGCGCGACTGCGGCCCACATGATCCACCGCTTGAGCCAAGGTACGCCGGCCACTCTCATCATTTCACGGAAGAACCGATCCGAGAGCGTGTCGCTGCCGAGCGACCCACCGTTCGGTTCGTTCGTGATGAGCTCGTCATGGATCATGGCGGCGAGCGTGTGGGCCCCGTAGGGGTTCTCGAACCATCGCATGAATCGCGGGATCGACGCCATATCCGTCGGATTCTCGATGCTCGGCGCGAACGTGCGCGCCTCGTCGACCGCGCAACGTGCTTCGGCTTCGGACTTGCCGCTCTCGTCACGCATGAGCTTTGCGATGAGATCCCGCTCGATCTCTTCGTCGGTGAACCGGAACGCGTTCGTCACCCAGAAGTTCTTCTCGTCCAATTGGATGATCCCGACGTTGCCGTCCGGGTCGTCCACCGTAAATCCAGAATTCACCGCGACCCGCCACGGACTCCACGCCCGCACCTCATCAGCAGAGTCAGACATGCCCAACCTCCCTTGGCAACGTACTGTTCGGCTCACGCTAGACCTGTGCGTACATCTGCACAAGCGATTCCGTCCGTTGCCGGTCCCGCTTCAGGGCAGCAGGATGTTGACAGCGTCGGCAGCCGCAAGATCGTTTGGATCGTGCGTGGCCATCACGCAGCGAGCGCCCGACTCGGCGATGTGCTCGATGATTCGTTCGCGAACTTGTGCCCGGCTGTTGACGTCGATGGCCGAGAACGGCTCGTCGAGCAGGAGTAGTGCGGGTGAAGCCGCAATGGCTCGGGCCAGGCCAGCGCGCTGGCGTTGCCCACCTGACACCTCGTGCGGACGGCGACGTGCCAGGGCTGAGATGTCAACGAGGTCGAGCAGCTCGGCGGTTCGTGTCGTGATGCTTGACTTGTCGAGGCCGGCAAAGCGCATCGACGACGCGATGTTGTCCGCCAGCGACATCGCCGGGTACAGCATGACGCGTTGCGGCAGATACCCCCGGCTGTCTGGCTCCCCGTCGGGCCAGTCGACTTGGGCTGCTTCCTCGAGCCCCGCGAGGCAGCGCAGCGCGCTGGTCTTGCCCGCGCCGTTCGGACCGGTCAGCGCAACAAACGGCGCATCAGGAACGTCGAACTTCAAGCGGAGGTCGCTCCGCACGAATTCGACCGATGCCATCACTCTGCTCCGTGTCATCGCTGGACCTCGGAGCGGAAGACACCGAACCATCGATCGCGGAGTGCCACCAACACGGCAACAGCCAGGACCACGAGCACCGCGCTGAGCACCACCGCATCGGCCGGGTCGCTTTCGAGCAGGTTGAAGACGGCAAGCGGCAACGTCTGCGTTCGGCCTTCCAAGCTGCCGGCAAAGGTGACAGTGGCTCCGAACTCCCCGATGGCGCGGGCCCAGGCCAGCACAGCGCCTGCAGCAATCGCTGGCGTAATGGAAGGCAGCGTCACCGAGGTGAACACTCGAGTTGGCGAGGCGCCGTGCACATGGGCGACCTCGACGAACTCGATGTCCATCTGGCGGAGCGCCGCTTCCACCGAGAGCACGAAAAACGGCAGGGCAACAAAAAACTGGGCGAGGATGACCCCAGCGGTGCTGAAGGACAGCTGGATGCCAAGGTCGGCGAGCCATTGGCCCACCACACCCCGGCGCCCGAACGCCAGCAGCAGCGCGACGCCGCCGACCACGGGTGGCAACACGATCGGCAGCAGACAGAGAGCACGCAACACTCGCGTGGTGACTCCGGTTCCCGTTGAGAGCAGCCAGGCCAGCGGCAGGCCGAACAGTATGCAGAGCGCAGTCGCAGCGAGTGAGGTGACCAGTGACAGCGCCAGCGCCGACTGAGCTGCGTCGCTGGTGAGCGCTCCCCCGAGATCGCTCCATGGAAGCCGCCACAGCAGTGCAAACAGCGGCGCACCCAACACCACCGCAGGAACGGCGGCCAACGCGATGACCCAGCGGGGCGGTCGATTCCTCACGGCGCCAAGAACCCTGCGTCGGCCAGGACGTCCGCTGCCGCAGCGCTCCGGAGGACGTCGATGATCTTGGCGCCGTTCGTGTTCCCCGTGACGGCCGCGGCCTTCCCGATCACATCGACGGTGTCAACGATCTCGACAGAGCGAAGGTCAGGACGCGCCTGGGCATCTGTGCGGTAGACGATGGCGGCATCGGCTTCCCCGAGGATCACCTTGGTCAAGGTGGCGCGCACGTTCGGCTCGCGGCTGGCTGGCGAGAGCGTCAATCCAGCCTGTTCGAGCAGTTGGTCGGTGGCTGCACCACAGGGCGCCGAACTCGCACACACGACCGTCACCGCGTCGCGCTCTGCTGCAAGGTCTGCCAAGGAGTTGATCGACTGTCCGATGGCGGTCTCTGCCGTGACGATGACCAGCTCGTTTCGGCTGATCGCGATGCTTGCGTCGACGAGATCAGCAGATTCGAGTCGGCGCATCGTCTCGTCGTTCGCAGTGATCACGGCCGCGGCAGGAGCGCCTTGGTTCAGCTGTTCTAGAAACGCGCCCGAGGAACCAAACGAGAATCGGATGTTGACGCCGAGTTCGTCTTCGAGCAGCATTTCGAGCTCGTCGGCGACGTCGGTGTACGAGGATGCTGCAAGGACGTCGACCGTGGGCCCGGTGGAGCCGCCACACCCGGTAATCCCCAACAGGGCCATTCCCCAGATCGCGCGACGACGCATCGTGTCGGAGTGCCGCCTTGCCACCTCGACATCGTACCGATGCCGTCGCCAGCCAGGGTGCGGGTCAGGACCAGAGTGAGTACGTTCGACGCCATGAACCGGAGCGCTGGCCTGCTGCTGTACCGCACGATGTCGGGCGACGTGGCAATCAGTTTCGAGGTGCTCCTCGGGCACATGGGCGGCCCACTCTGGGCCGGCAAGGACGATCGAGCATGGTCGATTCCGAAGGGTCTCGTCGACGCCGACGACACCGATGAGTGGGCGACTGCCCAGCGCGAGTTCAGCGAAGAGATGGGCCAGCGGGTTCCAGCCGGGCCCGCCGTCGACCTCGGAGTGTTCAAGCAGAACCGTGGCAAGGAGATCCACATCTGGGCGCTCGAGGGCGACATGGATGCAGCGCAGTGTTCGAGCAACAACTTCGAGATGGAATGGCCGCCGAAGTCGGGTCGCGTTCAGACGTTTCCGGAGATCGACCGAGCGGCATGGTTCGACCTCAACGTCGCCCACGACAAGGTGATCGCTGGGCAACAGCAGGTGCTCGACGCGCTCGGCGAGCATCTGAGTTGAGCGGCTCTCGGCAGCCGCAAACGGCCTCGTGCACGCCGCGCCCCTCGAAATTTGCGAGACTGTGACTGTGAACTCTCGAATCGGCTCCGCTCTTCTCGCAGGTTCTCTGCTCCTTGTCGCTGCGTGCGGCGGCAGCGACGGCGATTCTTCCGCGACCACCACGACCGAGGTTGCGAGCGAAGCGACCGCATCCACCGCTGCACCCGTCACCACGCCGGCGCCCGAGACAACCACCACAATCGCGATGGTGGTCGAGGGTGCGACTGTCGTTGTCGCCAATGGCAACATCATCGGCGGGTCCGCGGGCCGCATGACCGACGCGCTGACACTCGAGGGATTTACGACCGGCACGCCGGTCGACGGCACCGAGAAGGTCGAAGACTCCTTCGTGTATCACGTGGACGATCCAACTGCTGAGGTCGTTGCTGGTTCGCTCGCCGCGAAGCTCGGCGGAGTATCGGTCGAGGCGCTTCCCGACGCCCCGCCGATTGATGGCGAATTCACGGGCGACGTCCTGCTGCTGCTTGGCAACCTGCAGGCCGACAAGTCAATCGCTGAGTTGAGTGGCGTCTCGGCGACGGCCGAAGCCGAAGTCGAGGTCGAAGCCATCGAGAATGACGGCTCAACGGTTGTGGTCGCCAACGGCAGCGGCATCAGTGGGTCCGCTGGCCGGATGAGCGACCTCCTCGAGGCCGCTGGCTTCACCGTCGGAACACCCACCAACAGCACCGCCGAAGCATCAGATTCAGTTGTGTACTACGCATCGGACGATGCGAAGGCCGACGCCGACGCTGTTGCCGAGGTGATGGGCGGTCTGACCGTGTTGCCACTGCCCGACGATGTGCCAACCGATTCGGGATCGCTCGACGGCGACATCCTGGTCGTGCTCGGCACCAACGAGGCGGACAAGTCGCTCGCCGACCTCGCTGGCTGATCGACCGACCTGCTCAACTGTGTCGATGCAGGTCACACCCGTCTCTGAACACGTCGGAGCGCTCGTCTCCGACATCGACATCACGAAGCTGTCCGATGGCGACGTCGCCGCACTCAATCAGGCCTGGGCCGCGCATGGTGTGCTGTTCTTCCGCGCGCAGACGCTGACCGAGGACGAGCACATCGAGTTCGCCGAGCGCTTCTCCACGATCGATGTCAACAAGTTCTTCACGCCGGTTGCGTCGCATCCGCAGATCGCCCAGGTGCTGAAGGAAGCCGACCAGGAGGTGAACGTCGGGGGAGGCTGGCATACCGATCACAGCTACGACCAAATCCCCGCTCGGGGCTCGATTCTCGTCGCCCGCGATCTCCCCAACGCTGGGGGCGAGACCAGATTCTTGAGCGTCGGCGCTGCCTACGACTCACTCTCCGCCGGACTACAGGCGACCCTTGACGGGCTGCAGGCTCACCACAGCAACGAGCACGTCTTCGGCAAGAACTCGGGCTACGGGGATGACGACGATCGGTTCCACAACCCCGAGGCAACCGGCGGCGCCGTGCACCCGGTCGTGATCACCGATCCCCTCACCGGACGAAAGTTGCTCTACGTCAACTTCGCATTCACCACGCACTTTGTCGGCTGGACTCCCGAAGAGTCCCAGCCGCTGCTCAACTATCTGTACCAGCACGTGGCGGACGGCCCGTTCTCGTACGAGTTCGAGTGGGAGCCCGGATCGATTGCGATGTGGGACAACCGTTCGACCTGGCATTGGGCCCTGAACAACTACGCAGGGCAGCGCCGGTTGATGCATCGGATCACACTGGCCGGCGTCGAGTTGAGCGGCGTCAACGCAGCATGACTGTGGTGCTCGACCGCCGCGGTCGGTCCGGGCTGCAACTCGGCGTGCACGTCGGCCAACAGAACACCACGATGGCCGAACTCATCGAGCGCTGGCAGCGCTTCGATGGTGTCGTCGACTGGATTTCGCTGTGGGATCACCTCTACGAGGCACCGCCGAATGGCGGCACCACACCGCACTTCGAAGCAGTTGCAACACTCGGAGCGCTCGCGTCGGTCACGAGTTCCGCCCGCATCGGATGTCTGATGTTCTGCGTCCCGTTTCGCAACCCGGCACTGCTCGCCAAGGCCTGTGTCGCGATCGATCATGTGTCCGGCGGACGGTTCGAACCCGGATTCGGCGCTGGCTGGCATCAACCCGAGTTTCAGGCGCACGGTTACGACTTCCCCGCACTGGGGACCCGCTTCGACATGTTGAACGACGCGATGGTCATCATCTCCGGGATGTTTGCGGGTGGCACCACGACGTACCAGGGCAAGCATTCCCGAGTCGACGAGGTCACCTGCGTCCCCGGCCCGGTGCACGGGTCAATGCCGATGTGGGCCGGCGGGCGGGGCCCAAAGCGGACGCCTGCCATTGCAGCAACGTATTGCTCCGGATGGAACGTGCCCTACGTCGGCCCAGATGAGTACGCCCGACTCAACCGGCAACTCGACGCAGCGTGCACCGCCCGCGACCGTGACCCTGGCACGCTCGAACGTTCGGTCAATCTGGCGTTCCACATGGGTGCCACTCGTCAGGCCGCCGACCGCGAGCTGCAACGGATCATCGACCAGTGGGGCCCAGAGATGGCCGAGCTCGTGACCGAGGGTGCGCTGACTGGCACCGCTGACGATGCACTCGAGCAGATCGCCCGCTATCGGGACGCTGGCGCCGACTTGGTCAACATCGCCCTGCGGCTGCCGGTCGACGACGATGCACTCGAGGCATACCTCGAACATGTCGTCCCCGCTGCGCACGCCGCCTTCGGCTGAGTTGCGGGACGCCACGGCGGGACGCCACGTTTCTGTGTCACGACTGCTGCACTCACCGCCTGAACCCAAGGGTGCTTGTGGTGACACAGAAGGTCAGATCCAGCGGCGCGGCCATCAAGCAGCCGGGGTCAGTGCTTGCCAGCCGGAAAACGCATCGAGCCCCGCCGCTGGTGCGAACGGGGCTCGATCTCTGGAGGCGACGATGGGAATCGAACCCATGTACACGGATTTGCAGTCCGTTGCCTAAACCACTCGGCCACGTCGCCAGAAGGTTTCACGATAGCGGCCCTGCAGCCGGGTTGGGGGGTTTCGATTCAGTACGAGTCGGCCAGCCGGGCCAGGCCCTCATCCACACTCACCTTGGGAGTCCAACCGAGGTCGGCGGCTGCAGATGCTGGGTCGAACCAGTGGGCGGTACCGAGTTGTTCAGCAACGAACC
>CAXMZV010000211.1:0-7053 GCA_964199985.1 Candidatus Ilumatobacter isfjordensis
GGATGCGTACGGTTGGCGTCGCCCCGCCTGGTATTCCGCCGTGCGCGAGGAGTGTCGGGCTGTGCGCGAACAGGTCGGCATCATGGACCTGTCTGCATTCACCAAGTTCGAGGTGCGGGGACCCGACGCCCGTGACTTCCTGAATCGCCTCACCACCGGCGTCGTCCCCGGCAAGACCGAGAAGACCGTTGGCAAGATCGCCTTGAACTACGTCCTCACCGAGCAGGCCCGCATCGAGACCGAAGTGACAATCAGCTGCCTGGGACAGGACCACTACTACGTCATCTCCGGGCCGATGGGCCATGTCCGCGACATCGACTGGTTCGGTCAGCACACCACTCGCCCGGATGGCATCGTCGACGATGTCGTCATCACCGACGTCACCCGCGAGCGCGGCACGTTGGTCCTCGCCGGACCGAACTCGCGGGCGCTCCTTGCTGCATGCACCGACGCCGATGTGAGCAACGATGCGTTCGGCTTCCTCACCATCCAGGAACTGACCGTCTGCGGTGTACCGGCCTGGGCCCTGCGCGTGGGCTTCACCGGATCGCGAGGCTGGGAGTTGCACCTCCCCATCGACAGGATGCAGGAGGTGTACGACGGACTGTTCGCCGCAGATGCCGAGCTGAGGTTGGGCCTGACCGACTTCGGCAGCCACGCACTCAACTCGCTGCGGATGGAGAAGGCGTACCTCACTCGGTTCGAACTGACACACGACATCGGTCCATATCAGGCAGGTGTCGGCCGCTGGGTGCGTCCCGACCTCAAGGACTTCGTCGGGCTCGATCGCCTCGAAGACGACGCGTCGCCCGACGCCTGGAAGCTTGCCTACCTCCACGTCGATGTTCCCGACGTTCCGGGTGCTGCTGACTGTCTGGGCGGCGAGACCGTGTTCCACGACGGCAGGCCAGTCGGCCGCACCACGTCGGGCGGCTACGGTTTCAGCGTCGATCAGAGCCTCGCATTCGCGTACATCACTGCCTGGGCAGTCGCCCCCGGCACCGAGCTCTCGGTCCTGATTCTCGGAGAAGAGCGACCGGCCACTGTGCTCGATGGCCCGACATTCGACCCCGACAACGAACAGCTGCTGAGCTGACCACACCCGACCGGAGGGAATCTCATGATGACCACAACCGACAGCACCGCTCGAAGCGGCGGGACACTCGACCAGGACGCCGTCCTCAAGATCGCCACCGAACTGCTCGACGAACACGGTGTCGAGGCAGTCACGCTTGCCTCGATTGCCGAACGCGCCGGCGTCACCCAACCAGCGCTCTACCGTCACGTGGACGGTGCTGCCGACCTGTGGCGGTCCATCGGCCTGGCAACACGCCATGAACTGGCTGACCATCTGTCTGCTGCCGCACTCGGCCGTGCGGGGACCGATGCCGTACGAGGCGTCGCCGACGCGTGGCGTAACTACGCGGTGCAACACCCCGGCCGATACCGGTCGACGGAGCGCTTCCCCGTGACTGATGATGCCGAACTCGATTCCGCGGTGGGCCGAGTCGTCGATGTGCTCGCCACCACCTTGCGCGGCTTCAACATGTCTGATGATGACACGCACCATGCGGCGCTGATGCTGCGCAGTTCGCTCCACGGTTTCGTGTCATTCGAACTCGGCGACGGCAACCCGGGTGATCTGCGTGCGGACGACACCTTCGACCGGCTGGTCACCACCCTGTGCGCCGGCTTTGACTCGACCGTCTGATCAGCTGATTGTGCCACTGGCACGGAGCGCATCGATCACCTGATCAGCGGCTTCCTCGGCCGACAGTGTCGTGGTGTCGACGCGAATCTCCGGTGACTCAGGCGCTTCGTATGGTGAGTCGATGCCGGTGAAGTTGCTCAACTCGCCGGCTCGTGCCTTGGCATAGAGGCCCTTCGGGTCGCGCTCTTCGGCGACCTCGAGTGGAGTGTCGACGTGCACTTCGATGAACTCGCCCACTTCGACTCGCTCGCGCGCCAGCCGGCGTTCCGCCCGGAATGGTGAGATGAACGAGACCAGGACCACGAGGCCGGCGTCGACCATCAGGCCAGACACTTCTGCGATTCGGCGAATGTTCTCGACGCGATCCGCGTCGGTGAAGCCGAGATCGCGGTTGAGTCCGTGGCGGACGTTGTCGCCGTCGAGCAGATATGTCCGCACGCCGAGCGTGTGGAGCTTCGACTCGACGATGTTGGCGATGGTCGACTTGCCCGATCCGGACAGGCCGGTGAACCAGACAACGCCAGGCTGATGACTGTTCTGATCAGCGCGGGCCACCTTGTCGACGCGGACGTCCTGCCAGTGGATGTTGTGGCTACGGCGAAGCGCGAAGTGCAACATGCCCGCGCCCACGGTGTTCTGCGTGCGCTTGTCGATGATGATGAAGGAGCCCGTGTCGCGGTTGTCTGCGTACGCATCGAACGGAATCGGTCGGTCGAGGCTGAGGTTGCAGACGCCGATCTCGTTGAGTTCGAGCGTGTTAGCAGCAAGATGCTCGAGCGAATTGACGTCGATGCGGTACTTCGGATTCGCAATCGTCACGCCCATCGTGCGCGTTCCGACCTTCATCAGGTAGGGGCGGCCGGGCAGCATCTCGTCCTCGTGCATCCACACGACGTGCGCCTCGAACTGATCGGCGACTTCGGCCGGCGCATCGCCAGCACACATCAAGTCGCCACGACTGGCGTCGATCTCGTCGGTGAGCGTGATCGTGACCGACTGGCCCGCCACAGCAATGTCGAGATCACCGTCCATCGTCACGATCCGATCGACCGTGCTGGTGGTGCCAGAGGGCAGTACTCGGATGGGGTCGCCGGGCTTGATCGAGCCACCGACGATTCGGCCGGAGAAACCACGGAAGTCGAGATTGGGGCGATTGACCCACTGGACCGGCATGCGGAAGGGCCCTGCGGCCACGTCGTCATCGACGGGCACGTCCTCGAGGTACGTCATCAGCGTGGGGCCGTCGTACCACGGCGTGCTCTCGCTGTGCTCGACGATGTTGTCGCCCTTGAGCGCGGAGACAGGGACATACGTGACGTCGCTCAGACCGATCTGCTCAGCGAACTCGCCGTACTCGGTCACGATCGCGTCGTAGATCTCCTCCGAGTAGTCGATGAGGTCCATCTTGTTGATGGCAACAATGACCTTGCGGATACCGAGCAGTGACACGAGGTAGCTGTGCCGGCGAGTCTGAGTGAGCACGCCCTTGCGTGCGTCGACCATGAGGATTGCCACGTCGGCGGTCGAGGCGCCGGTGACCATGTTGCGCGTGTACTGCTCGTGGCCCGGAGTGTCGGCGACGATGAACTTACGCTTGTCGGTCGAGAAGAAGCGGTAGGCGACGTCGATGGTGATGCCCTGCTCGCGCTCGGCGGTGAGACCGTCGAGCAGCAGGGCGAAGTCGAGGTCCGTGCCCTGAGTTCCGACCTTGGCCGAGTCGACCTCGAGCTGCGCGAGATGGTCTTCGAACACCATGTGCGACTCGTACAGGAGTCGCCCGATCAGTGTGCTCTTGCCGTCGTCGACACTGCCACACGTGATGAAACGCAGCAGTGACTTGTACTGATGCGACGTCAAGTACTCGTCGATGTCGACCGCAATGAGATCAGAAACATGTGCCATCAGAAGTACCCCTCTTGCTTCTTCTTCTCCATCGAGCCGGCGGAGTCGGTGTCGATCAAACGGCCCTCACGCTCGGAGGTCGTCGCGAGCAACATCTCCTGGATGATGCCCGTCAGGCTGTCGGCGTCACTCTCGATGGCGCCCGACAGCGGGTAGCAGCCAAGCGTGCGGAACCGCACGTTCTTGATCTCCGGCTCTTCGCCCGGCTCGAACTGGAATCGATCGTCGTCGATCATGATCAAGGTGCCACCGCGATGGACGACCGGCCGAGGTGCGGCGTAGTAGAGCGGCACAATGGGGATCTGCTCGAGGTGGACGTACTGCCACACGTCGAGCTCGGTCCAGTTGGAGATCGGGAAGACGCGGAGTGTTTCACCCGGGCTGCGGCGAGCGTTGTAGATCTGCCAGAGTTCCGGACGCTGACGCTTCGGGTCCCATTGATGCTGCGGCGAGCGGACCGAGAAGATCCGCTCCTTGGCCCGTGACTTCTCCTCGTCGCGCCGGGCGCCACCGAAGCAGAGGTCGAACTTGTTCATGTCGATCGCCTGCTTCAGACCCTCGGTCTTCCACATATCGGTGTGCATCGCTGAGCCGTGCTCGAACGGGTTGATGCCGCGCTCGACGCACTCAGGGTTCTGGTGCACGATGAGGTCGATGCCGAGCTCTTTGGCTTTGTCGTCACGAAATGCGTACATCTCACTGAACTTCCACGTGGTGTCGACGTGGACGAGCGGGAACGGCGGCTTGCTCGGGTAAAAGGCCTTCATCGCCAGGTGCAACATGACCGAGCTGTCCTTGCCGATGCTGTAGAGCATCGCGGGATTGTCGCTCTCTGACACCGCCTCGCGCATGATGTGGATGGCCTCGGCCTCAAGGCGCTGCAGATGCGTCAATCGCTCCGCTGATGGTTTATTCTCTACCAAGTTCACGGACAATAGGGTAAACACATCGAAGCGGTGGGTGCAACCACTTCTCAGCACACTTGCCGCGAACTTGAGACTCGACCCCTCCAAGACGGAGCGATGAGCTCGGCGGGCGCGATCAGCGAGAGTGGCGTGCCGCGGTCTCGCGTCGATACTCGTTGGCGAGTTCAGCGACCTCGGCAGGAAATTCGCCAGAGACGAGGTCGGCAAGGCTGACACCCTCGAGCACGCGACGCAGCCCTCCACGAATCGCCATCCACACCTGTGGCAGCGCGTCCGCCGGGGAAGGGTAGGTGAGGTCGCGCAGGCTCTCGTCGTGAACGTCCGCCAATGGACCGTCGACTGCACGAAACACGTCGGCCAGCGAGATGTCGGCAGCCGGCCGCGAGAGCGAGAACCCGCCGTCGGGTCCCCGCTTCGATCGAACGAGCTCGGCGCGCTTCAAGTCACGGGTGATGTCCAGCAAGTACTTCAGCGAGATGTTCTGACGCCGCGCAATGGCCTCGGCCTTGACGACACCACCTGGCCGCGTTGCCAGTTCACCCGACGCAAGCTCGGCCATCGCCCGAACGGCGTTGTCAACTCGCTCCGAGATACGCATTGCAAGAACGGTACCGCCCGCATCCCACGCGAGGATGCTCCGTCATCGACTGGCGTCAGCCGCACGCTCGACCTCGGCAAACAAGCGAACAAAGTTCCCGCCGAGCACCTTGTCGACCTCTCCATCGTCGAGTCCGCGTTCGCGCAGCAGCCCAGCGACCTCGGGGAATTGCGAGTACGACGTGAGCACCGGTCGATAATTGGCATCGAGATCTGTCCCGATCGCAACGTGGTCCACTCCGACCACATCGACCAATCGACAGATCTCGTCGGCGTACTCCCCCAACGACGTCAGCGCAACACCCGACGGCCAGGCGCCGATGATCCCGCCCGCATCCGCAACGAGGCGCGCATGTTCTTCGGTCAACAGCCGAGCATGGTGAGCCCCCGGCTGCGCGAGATGGCTGTGCGACACCATGATCGGGCTGGACGATTCGTTGAGCGCGCCAATAGTCGTGTCGAAGGTTGCATGCGCCACGTCGATGATCATGCCGAGTCTGTTCATCTCATGAACCACCTCGGAACCGAACGACGTCAATCCGTCGTGCACGCTGTCCTCGGTCTGGATGTCGCCGAGTTCGTTGACCCGATAGTGCACGAGGGTGATCGCCCGCACTCCGTCGCGATACGCCTCGTCGAGGCCACTTGCAGACCCATCGAGAAAGTCGCCACCCTCACAACTCAGAAACACGCCGGGCTTGCCGTGCGCATGGGTCTCGGTGATGTCGGCAGCGCGCAACACAGCGGTCACGTCATCGCGGCGCTGCACCTCTGACATCGACTGGACTTGGCGCCGGTGGTCCGCAACCGCCTCTCCGGGCTCGAAGTCTCGAACCGTTCTGAGACCGCCCGACGCGTTGGGGCCAATGACCGCCAGGTCGGCCACTGTCGAGGCGTTGACGACCGAGACTTCCCCGGCTGCAGCTGATCCGATCTGCTCGACAGAGCGGTCTCCACCCAAGGATTGCACCAGAGGCAAATCTCGGGGCAGGCCGCCGAGGAAGCCGCACCCGGGATGAGCATGGATGTCGACCCACGGCCCATGGTCGCACCCGCTGCGTTCGCTCATCTCTCGACGATAGCCGTGCAGAGCGGTGCGGAAACTCGGGAACCACCTGGTCAGGCACCAAAGTTGGCGAGCGCGTCGGCCATCTGCTTGCGGTACTCGGCAATCCGACGCATCTTGAGGTTTTCGTACCCGCGGATCATGTCCGGAAGCGCGGCGATCGCAATCGCGTCATCGATCAGGTCGGGTCGCAACGAGGTGGTCACGACGTCGAGTGCGCGTCGGAACTCGTCAGGCAAAGCGACTTCGGTCCGACGCATCTCGTTGCGACCAAACGGATCGAGGCGAGTGCCACGCAGCTTCTTCCCCGCGCGCAGTGCAGCGAAGGCTGACCGCGCCTTTGAACTGACCGCCATCTTCGATGTCATGCCAAGTGCCTTGAGCATCGGCGGATGCAGCTTCCATGCAACGCGTGGGTCCGGACCACCGACATCGGACGCGGCACGATCTGCCTCCGGCAGCAGAAGCAGCCGGGCGACTTCGTACTCGTCCTTGTACGCCATGAGCTTGTGCATGCTGCGCGCCATGGTCTCGGTGTATCGACCGGTGGACGATCCGGCCCCGCGCTCGGTCGCTGCGGCCGACTCGACATCGTGGAGAAAGTGTTCTGCGTAAGAACGATTCTGGTAGCCGATCAGGTCCCCGGCCAGCATCGTCAACGTTCCGGCGAGGCCCGTGTCCGCGTCGCTGAACTCGTTGGCGATGGCGGTGATCCGGGCACCGAGCGCAGCGGGCACCGACTCGACGGTGACCATCTCCGTCACCGGGAGTTCCTGCTGTGTCGCTGCATGCGCCTCCACGACCGCCGGGTCGTGCGCCCATCGGCGGCCCCAGTCGAACGCTGCCAGGTT
>CAXMZV010000212.1:0-7023 GCA_964199985.1 Candidatus Ilumatobacter isfjordensis
GTCCGTGTCGCCGACGGGACCGGCATCCAACTCGACGACGGTGTGTTCAACGCGTCGATCGCCGACCGCGAATCCCTCGACATCAACCGCTTCGCCGGAGCGGCCAACTCCGCCGACCTGCAGCCAGCATCGAGCAACCCCACCGCCGTCCACGAACTCTTCGGCTGATTGCGAGTTGGGCGCCTCCACGGCAGGCTGCAGCCATGACCGACGACGTCTTGCCCGAGATCGACACTGAATCCGACGCGCCACCGGCTGACGACCTCGATGACGTGATCGAATCCGAAGCGGCGGAGCGGCTCGCGATGCGATTCGGTTTCGACGACGAGCAGACGCAGTTGTTCATGCTGCTCACCGGTGCCGCCTCGCTCTTCGCCCAGGACGGCGACCCGGCTCTCGGCGATGACGCCGCTGAGCGGAGCGAAGCCCTGGCACTGTTCACGCGGGCACTCAACGACCCGACCATCGCGGTTGCCGCATGGGACGCCTGGTCCTAGGAGGGTCTCACCGGCGAGGCCTTGCAGCCGTTCGTCGACGAAATCGTCGGCACACTCGATGACGACCAGCCGGGCATCAGCTGGCTGCTCTCACGCCAAGCCGCTATTCGACTCGACGACGACGAGTCCATTCGACTGCTGGAGTCGGTTCGCGAGAGCGGCCACGCCGCCGTCCTGATCGACCTCGCCGCGCTACAAGCCGACGGCAGCAACCCGATCGAGGCGCGCGACCTCCTCCAAGCCGCCGGCGTGAACACCGAGATCGACCTCGATGCCGCGTACGACCCGATCACGAGCGAGCAGGGACTCGGTGTCGAGCTGGCCGAAGAGATCGCCCCGTTCGCCGCGCTGCGACCCAAGCCGCTCGCCGGCCGAAACGACACCTGCCCGTGTGGCTCGGGCAAGAAGTACAAACACTGCCATCTGGGCAAGGAGCTGCACTCGCTCAACGATCGGGCCGCATGGCTGTACCTCAAGATGATGCGGTTCATGCAGCTCACCAACCCGTTCCTGCCCGACGCTGTCGTCGCCGAGATGACCAGCAGCATGGAGACGCCGGACTTGGCCGAGATGCTCGAGTCGTCCTACATCCCGACCGACATCGCCCTCCACGAAGGCGACGTTGCAAGCCGCTTCCTCATGGCGAAGAGCGCCGTGCTCCCCGCCGACGAGGTCGAACTCACCGAACGATGGATCGACGCGCCGCGCAGCGTGTTCCGCGTCAAGAAGTCGACGCATGCCGAGCTGGACCTCGTCGAACTACGCAGTCGCGACCGCGTCACCATTGTCGGCACGGTGCCCGAGCAACCGCTCGAGGTCGGCACGCTGATCTGCGGGCGGCCGCTGCCGGTCGGGCCGACACATCGGTCATACGGCGGATTCCTCCCCGTCGACGAGACCATGATTGACGGCGTCCTCGAAGCCTGTGCCAGTCGCAATCTCGCAACCGTGGCGATCTCGCTGTCGCAGATCTTCGACGCCGCCGAAATGGCCGACGCGCTCGTCGCCGAGAATTCTTTTCAGGTTCCGTAGCGGAGGGTTCCCGCTGGCAGCTTCGATTCGAGCGCTGCCACCACTTCGCCGGCGTTCGCCTGGCGGCCGGTCTCGTGTTTGGAGTAGATCGTGTCGCTCAGTCCGTCCTGCTCGACGACCACGTCGAAGACTCCGCCGCCACCGGGAACGAGGCTGATTTCGCTCACCATGTGCTGATAGTTGGACATGATCTCATCGGTCACGCGCACGGCGTGAGGCCAGTAGTTTCAAGCAAGGCAGTACGTGATGCTGATCTTCATGGACTGATCCTAGAACGACCACAAAGACCGAGCCTCCGTCGGCCTTGAAGCGGGCTCCTACCAGTATTCCTCGTAGTGGATGTTGCCGGGTGCGTTGCGGCGATCGAGGCTGAAGCCTTGGTCGGCCAGCAGTTCGACCACACCCGTGGTTTCCGGGAACACCTGCTCGCCGTCGACTTCTTCGGGCAGTCCGATCATCGCCGGGTTGCCACACAGGAAGATGTGGCTCGTCTCCGGTGACAGCGTGACGCCGAGCTTCTCGGAGAAGTCGTTGTCGCGCAGCAGGTCTTGCAAGTAGCGCTTCGGGATGCCCTCTTCGCGAGTCGGCATCGGCACGTAGTGGTAGTTCGGATAACGCGCTTCGAGCTCGTGGTGCTTGTCGGCGTAACCGAGGTCGGCGTTCTGGCGCACGGTGACCGCCGAGATGATCGGGCCGGTGTGGCCCTTGCGCAGCAGGTCGATGACCATGCCGTTGTGCGGCGCCTCACCCGTGCCGGTCGAGAAGAACACGATCTCGGCCTTCGGATTCTGCACTGCGTTGAGCGTGTAACGCCCTGCAACCTTCGGACCCAGGTAGACGCGATCGCCGGTCCGCTTCAACGCCAGGCGCGGTGTGAGTGCTGGCGTGTTGTCGGGCGACGGGGGCACGAGGACGATGTAGAACTCCAGCTCGTCGAGCCCGTTTTCGTCGGTCAGGTAGCCGTAGTCGTCGAAGATGCGCGACGAGATCGAGTACGACCGTCGGATCAGCTTGTCCCACCGCTTCTCGGCCTCGGGGTCGTCGGCATCGTCGATCCTCTCCTCCCAGTAACCGAGCCCGAGCGACGCGTACTGGCCGGGCAGATACGACGTGTCGCCCTCGTCGGGCTTCACGCGCAGCACCCAGAGGTCGGAGTGAGTCGGCTCGAAGTAGGTGATCGTGGCGTTGTAGTGCTCGTCGCGGAGCTCCTCGATGGCACCGACGTGCTCGGTACGCCGTTCGAGCGACGACACCGGCTTGGGCACATCGAGGTCGGGGAACGATTGCGAGAGGAGGGCAAATCCGATCTCGGCGCCGGGCGCCGTCGTCGGAGGCTTGTCGTCTGCGGGTTCGCCGACGAACCATACGTTGCCCGATGCGAGCGCCTCGTCCGTGAGGCCGACCACGTCGGGGCCGACCGTGATGCGCGGCGGCGCGAAGACGACGTGGTCGAACTGCAGGTCGGGAGTCCGGCGATCACCGAACTCGACGAGCGGATACTCGCCGGACAGGGCGATGAGCTTCGGCGTCGAGCGATAGAGCAACGTCGCGCGACGTTGCCGTTCGAGTTGGCGCAACAGCCACTCGCCGGTGGGCGACAGCTTGGTCGGGTCCATTCCACTCGCGGCCAGCACGACGCGATTGCCGGTGTCGGCGAACTGCGCGGTGAGTTCAACGGCGTGATCGGACGGGCCCACGACGAGGACATCCTGGTCGGTGCCGATGTCGCTGTGATCGACGTGGATGCGTGCACTGTCGGGCAGTGCGATAGCGGGGGACCAGTCGGGGTCGGTGTGCCGGTCGGCGATGAGGACGGTCTTGGTGCGGTAGCTCAACCGGTTGGTGGTGACGACGAGGTACCCGCCCGCCATCTCGATGGCGGACGTCGTCTCGCCGTAGCCGACGTCGAGTTGGTTGGCGCCGACGATGTCTGGCAGCGCCACGGCGGACGCACCCTCGATGATGCGAACTCGAGTCAGTCCCGACTTCCCCGCGAGCACGGCGGCAGAGAGGCCACTGGCCGAACCGCCCACGACCACGAGGTCATAGAGCGCTGCGACGGAAGGGTCGGTGGGGGTAGCCATGCGAGGACCAACCTACGCAACCCCCCATTTGATTCCGAAAGTCAGGATCAAGCGCTCAGCCGTGGACGGTCATCGAGCTGTTGGCGTTGATGCTGCGATTGCGGCTGAACGTGGCGAGATCGAGATTGAGGCCGGTGTACCGCGCCGTCACCTGCAGTGGGTCGGTGTCGTGGTCGTGGCCGCCCTCCACCGCCTCGATCAACTCAGCCATCAAGTGGCCGGCGACACCCGCGTTCTTGAACTGGTTGCCGCTCGTGCCAATGGCGACATAGAAGCCGTCGAGGTCCGTGCGGTCGTAGATCGGAATCCAGTCATCGCTCTTGTCGTAGCGATCGACCACACCCTTCTTCTCGTGCGGCAGTGGCACGCCGAGCGTCGGCATGCGCTTGTTGATCCGCATCGTGTTGGTCTCCCAGCCGTCTGCGGTGACCTCACCGAGATCCTCGTCGGGGCCGACCGGGACCTTCGGGTCACATGGCGGATCGGTGGTGCCCACCAGGATGTTGTTGCCTGGTTGCGGGCGGAAATAGATGCCGCTGTCGTCGTCGGCCACCGCAAAGCCCACCGACGTGAAGTCGACCTCTTTCGGGCCGGGCACGTGATACGTCTCGTGGCGGATCGATACCGTCTTGATGTTCATTGAGTCGTATACACCCGCGAACCGGTTGATGTGGCTGCTGTGCGGTCCGCCGACGTTAACCACGACCGGCGCTCGCGCCGTCGAGCCATCCGCCAATTCGACACCGGCAACGCGGCCGTTCTCCTGCGCGATGCCGACGACCTCGGTCCGAAAGCGAAACTCGCCGCCCTGCGCAACGGCGGCGCACATCAAGTTGTGCGCCGCCAGCTGCGGGTCGTCCACGTAGCCGGCGTCGGGCGAGAACAGCGCGCCGACCATCTCGCCGTGCGCGTCGCTCCAGAAGTCAGGGTCGTCAGAGCGGGCGGGCGGGCCGTAGAGGTTCAGGTCGAAGAGTGGCATCCGTGCGGCGAGTTCATCGCGAGTCCAATACTCGTAGGGAACCTCGAGCCGGTCCCAGATCGGCATCACGCGGTTGTGGTGGCCCTCTTCGCCTTCGATCAGCAGCGCCATCCCGCACTGAATGAGCTGGGCGTAGCCGTTCTCGTCCGGCGCGCCGAGATAGTCGACCCAGTTCTTCCAGTAATGCATGCCGTCCCATGCGGCAGCGACCCCGGTCTCGGTCGAATAACTGAACCGGATGACCGCACTCGATGCACTCGTGCTGCCATAGCCGGGACCCGGGCCCTTGTCGATGCTGAGGGTGCGATGACCACGCCGAGCGAGCTCGTAGGCGACCGCGCCGCCGATCACCCCCGCCCCGATGATGATTGCGTCGTGGTCGTTCGGCGGGGCAGCGTCGCTCATGCAGCCGCGATTCTGACACGACCGGCGCATGACGTACACACGAATCGTCCCGGCACTCCAACAGTTTCTGTCATGCTCTCTGGCCATGCGGCTCGACATCGAATCACTGCGGACCTTTCGGGCCGTCGTCGACTCGGGCAGCGTGACGCATGCTGCGTCACAACTGAACCTCACACAGTCGGCGGTGAGTTGGAAGATGAAGCGCCTCGAAGAGCGGCTCGGTTCGCCCCTGCTCGTGCGAGACGGTCGGAACATGACCCTCACCGAACTGGGGAGCGAACTGCTGGTGCACGCCGAGCAGATCGTCAGCGCACATGACGATGCGGTCGACAGCCTCCAGCGATCGCAACTCGAAGGGACGGTTCACCTCGGCATCAACGACGAACTGGAAGCCGACGATGTCGCGGCGCTGCTCGCCCGTTTCCAACGCAGGCACCCGCTGGTTCGTCTCCACGTTCGGATGGGACTCAGCGGACCGATCGCGCAACTCGTTCGTGGCGGCGATCTCGACCTTGCGCTCATTCAAGTGCTCGAACCAGTAGCGCGCGACCAGGTGCTCTGGACCGAGGCAGTGCAGTGGATCTCGTCGCCGACGTTCGTCCACGATCCCAACGAGGCGTTGGCGCTGGTGACGTTCGGACCGAACTCGAACTATCGCGACTTGATGATCGATGCGCTGCGTGCAGCCGACATCGATCACTACATCGCGTTCGAGAGTGAAAGTTCGGCGGGAGTACGCAGCGCAGTCGCCGCGGGTTTCGGCATCGCGCTCATCAACGAACGCGGCGTCACCGACGAATGTCAGATCTGGGAACCGCCTGGACTCACCGCAGCGATGCCCACTGCCAGCTTCATCGTCCGTGTCAACAGCCGCAGCCGCACCACCGCCGTGCGCACCCTCGTCGACGAAATCCGCGACACCCTCCACTGACTCGACGTACGCTCTGGACGTGGCCGAGAAGCTGGAAGCAGAACGTCTCTCCCGACGCGAGGGCAGGCGCTGATGGTGCGGTCTGCTGCGGCCCTGCGCCGCCTGAACGTCGGGTGTGGCCCCCACGACGCCCGCGACGACTGGTGGAATATCGATCTCCAGCCCTTCCCCGGGGTCGACCAGGCCATGGACATCACGTGCCCGTGGCCATTCGAGAACCTGGAACGCATCTACGCCGAGCACTTCCTCGAACATCTCGACCCGCGGGGCGTCCTCACCTTCCTCGACGAAGCGCTCGCAGCGCTGGCAGTTGGAGGACGACTGCGGCTGTCCACGCCGAGCCTCGAATGGGTGCTCAAGACCCACTACACGTTTCCCGCCGACCAGCCCACCCAGCTCAAGCAGACGTTCGAGATCAACCGCGCCTTCCACGGCTGGGGGCACAAGTTCCTCTACACACGCCCCCTACTCGAGTGGCTGCTCTCTGGGGTCGGCTTCACCGACGTCGAGTTCTTCGACTACGGCCAGAGCGACACCCCCGAGTTCACAGACATGGAGCGACACGGGGATTTCTCGCGCGCCGACGGATACCCGAGCGTGTGGATCGTCGAGGCGGCGCGCCCGGGACATGCAACAACCCGCTCGCCAGCGCTCGAAGAACTGTTCACCGAACACTTCATCCAACACCTCGATCCCGGCGGGTGAACGCAGCCGGGTGGGGGTTGGTGCCGGCGCCCCATTCGTCGTCGACGTTGCCGGGTCGGTCCCCCGCAGGAATGTTGATCGGGACGCCCGTCATATGGTCCGCAAGCATGTTGTGAAAACGGTGCAGCGGTTCTTCGAAGCGTGGCGCCAACGGCCCGGCCGGAACGCCACCCCGAGTCAGGCCGCGCTGGCCGCGCACGACGATGTCGATGTCCTCGTTGTTCACGTCGATCCAGAACTTGCGGGTCGGCGTCACCGCTGCGCTCGTCACATCAGCGTTGTTCGGCGGCACCAGCATCGTGCACGTTTCGCGAGTGACACCCGGTGTGATCGGGTCGAGCCGCATCATCCACACGTGGTTCGGCAACACCGACAAGATCACGTTCGGGA
>CAXMZV010000213.1:0-6950 GCA_964199985.1 Candidatus Ilumatobacter isfjordensis
ATCGCGTTCGGGTTCAAGAACCCCCACGCTCTCATCGCCCTCACGATGCTCGCACTCGGCAGCCACCCACCCGTCCTCCCAGGCCGAATATGACCCACAGATTGAGCAGGAGAGCCCAATATCGAGCACATGACCGTGCTCGTATTGCCGGTTCTTTCGCTGGCGAAAGCGGCCACGAGGTCGTCGATATGCGCTACTCAGGTTCTGGAGGTAGACGCTCCCGTTCATCTGTCAAACGCGCGAACGCGGGCATTCTCCGACCGAGCAGACTGCGGTGCACCTGCTGTCTGTCGGCGCATCAGCGGGTGTATCGGTGAGGCGCGAAGGGCAGTTCCACGACGGTGCAGGCAACGTCTTTCCAGCGGACGTCAGCGATCAACTCGATGCCAATTTCGGACAGGGCCGGTGGCGCGAGCGCCATGGCTACTGGATGTTCGACGGTGGGGCCGCAGCCCCCAGAAGTGACTTCGCCTGCAGCGGCCCTGTCGGCGGTTCGCAGCGGTGTGTGGTCCCGGACCGGACGTTTGCCGTCAGGGAGCAAACCAACACGGACCCGCCTCGTCCCCTCAGTTTCTTCGCGGGCGAATCGTTCCGCACCGGGGAAGTCGAGGGCTTCTCGGCGCCGCTTCGGGATGCTCCAGCGGAGGTCCGCTTCCAACGGTGAGATCGACTCGTCCAGGTCGTTGCCGTACAAGTGAAGGCCGGCTTCGAGGCGGAGGGTGTCTCAAGCTCCAAGACCTGCTGGTGCCACTTCGGGTTGATCGAGCAGGAGCCGAGCGAGGGCGGTCGCGTCGTTGTCGGCGACTGCGAACTCAAGCCATCCTCGCCGGTGTACCCGCAACGAGAAGCGGCGACCTGGATGCCACCGACGTCGGCCAAGCGGACATCGAGGAACACGGTGTCGGTCAGCGCGGGAGCGAGCCGACCAATCACTTCAGCGACTGCTGGCCCCTGCGAGGCAAGAAGTGAGACTTCGGGCTTGACCTCAACATCGCAGTCAGAGAGTCGCTCGATCAGGTGCGGAATGTCGACGTCGGCTCGGGATGCGTTGCTCACCATTGTCAGGTGGTCTCGCCAGTTGGCGACCATGAAGTCGTCGATGATCCCGCCTTCGTCAGTCGTGAGTAGCCCGTAGCGCTGGCGTCCAATCGCGAGCGTGATGCCACCTGCCGGGGTGACTCGCTCGAGGGAGATGCCCGGGTTGTCTCCTCGGATCTCGACCACGCCCATGTGGCTGACGTCGAAGAGTCCGGCAGCGGTGCGGGTTTGCACGTGTTCGGCGATTACGCCTGAGTAGTGGATGGGGAGTTCCCAGCCTGCGAAGTCGACGATGCGGCCGCCCAGTTCGACGTGGAGGTCGTAGAGCAGTGTTCGTTGCTGGCCTGACCGTTCTTGGGGCGCGACTGAATCGTTCATTTTGGTACCTCGGAGATGGTGACTGCCCGCAGGAGGCTGAGCAGCGGTGGGCTCGGTGTTGTCAGCTGAGCTGTTTGCGGAGGTGGAAGGACTTGGGGCGGGTGAGTGCCTGGTATCCGAGGTGTGACAGCGAGGTGCCGCGCCCGCTTGCTTTGCATCCGCTCCAACAAAGTGCGGGATCGAGGTAGTCGCAGCGGTTCATGTAGACGGTTCCCGTTTCGAGGTGAGAACCGATTTCTGCTGCAGCGTCGGGGTCCGACGTCCAGATGGATGCGGTGAGTCCGAAGTCTGAGTCGTTCATCAGCTCGATTGCTTCGTCGTCGCTGCTGACTCGCATGATTCCAACGACAGGTCCAAAGCTCTCTTCGAGCATCACCCGCATGGAGTGGTCAACGTCGACAAAGATCTGGGGCGCAAGGTAAGCGGTGTCGCCGGTGTCGGTAGGAAAGAGGCCCGGGTCAATGAGTGGCGTTGCGCCATCGCTGATGGCGTCGGCGATTTGTGACCGAACTTCGTTGGCGAAGCGGACGTTGGCCATCGGCCCAAGAGTGGTGTCGGATTCGAGCGGGTTGCCGAGCACATACTTTTCGACGATGGATCGGCTTGCGGCGACGAACTCGTCGTAGACCGAATCGTGGACATAAATACGTTCGATGGCGCAGCAGCATTGACCGGAGTTGAACATTGCTCCGTCGATGAGGGTGTCGGCTGCTGCGGTGACGTCGGCGTCAGCGCGTACGTAGCCGGGGTCCTTGCCGCCGAGTTCAAGGCCGATTGGAGTGAAGGTGCCCGCAGCGGCCGTCTCGATTTGTTTGCCGCCGTTGACCGAACCAGTGAAGTTGATGAAGTCGAATTCTCCAGCGCCGATGAGAGTCGCGCTGTCTTGATGGCTGAGGAACAAGTTGACGAACAGACCGCCAGGCAAACCTGCTTGAGTAAATGCCTCAGCGAAACGCTCACCAACGAGGAGTGTTTGGGTGGAGCCTTTGAATGCCACAGCGTTGCCGGCGATGAGCGCTGGCGCTATCGCGTTGACGGCAGTGAGGTACGGGTAGTTCCAGGGTGCCACGACGAACACGATGCCGAGTGGTTCGCGAGCGATACGCCGCTCGAACTCGTCGCTGTCCTCGACAACATTTTGAGCCAACGCGTCTCCAGCGATCCCTGCCATGTAACCGGCACGTTCACGCACGCCTCCGATTTCGCCGCCGTACCGAACGGGTCGGCCCATCTGATGGGCGAGTTCGACAACGATGTCGTCGTTGGCAGATTCGAGTGCGTCGATCGCAGCCATCACGATCGCAGCGCGGGCCTCAATGCTGCGAGCCTTCCACTGCCTTTGTGCGGCGCGGGAGTGCGTCAGCATCTCTTGGACTTCGGTGACTTCGTGCAACGTCCGAGCCGCATACTCGGCTCCGTCGACTGGTGATGTGCAGACAAGGTTGATCATTGCTTTGGTTCTCCTTGGGGCGTCAGGTTGATCATGAGATCAGTCTCGACTACGTCGCGGCGAGGAGGCGCCGCATCGAATCGTCGACGTTCGCTGCCAAGAGGTCGAGATCCGGGCAGCGGTCGGGGTCGGCGTGGAGCCCGATCGTCAACCGGTCGACGTAAGAGAGCAGTGCGACGCCGAGCGCCGTGTTCGGGCCCAGCGGGACGATCGGGATCATCGACTCGGCCTCGGCGCCCATAAACCACAGTGGCGTCCGCGGGCCGGGCACATTGGTGATCACCAAGTTGACGAACGGCTGATGGGCGGCGAACGATCGCAGTGCCGCGCCGACGACTCCCGGGACCGTGGGCTGGAGGTGATCGACCGCCTCGATCAGCGCGGCGATCCCCTCGCCCTCGTGGTGCTGCTTGGCCCGTGTCGTGCGCTCGCTGATGATCGCCAACCGGCGAACCGGATCGGGCTCGGCGAGGGGGAGCGGGATCAACATCGCGCCGGCGTGGTTGCCGCCCTCCGCCTCCGTCCCGGCCACGCGGACGTTCACCGGACACATCGCGTGAAGCTCCTCCAACGGCTCATGGTGTCCCTCGAACCACGCCCGCAGCCCGCCGGTCAGCACCGCCAGGGCGACATCGTTGGCCGTTCCGCCGAACGCCGAGCGGATCGTGCCGATGTCGTCGAATCCGAGCCCGATCGAGCGGAACATACGCCTGCGGCCGACGGGGAGATTGATCGACGTCGCGGGCGCCCTCGCCTCGGGCGCCAGCATGCCGATCCCGCTGGCGATCAACTCGTTGACCTGTGCGGCGATGGTCGACGGTGTCGCCGTCAGGGTGCGGGTCGTCTGACGGAGCGCGTCGACGGGGTCGCGCAGGCGTTCCGCCCACGCGTCGGCCACGAGCTGGGTGCCGCTCGGGGGTGGGGCGGCCGGGCGACGGATCGGTACATCCGGGTCGGGCAGCGGTTCGAGATCGAACAGCGTGGCGACGAACTCGACCGAGCTGACCCCGTCGATCAGTGCGTGATGCACCTTCTGGACGACGCCGACGCGGCCGTCGGCAAGGTGGTCGATGAACCACAGCTCCCACAGCGGGCGGCTGCGATCGAGCACCTCCATGTTCAACTCGCAGCACGTGGCGTACAGCTCCTCGGCCCCGCCGGGAGCGTCGACCGAGGCGAACTTGACGTGATGGGCGATGTCGAAGTCGGGGTCCTCGATCCACAGCGGTCGGCCCTGCCCGAGCGGCACCTCGGTGAGCCGCCGCATGAAGCGCGGCGCGCGACCGAGTCGCGCCGCGACGTGGCGGCGGATGTCGCCGGTGCGCAGCGCCCCGTCGGCGTCGCGCAGGGCGGCACCGTCGAGTACGAACACCCCGCCGATGTGCATCGGCGATTCCGGTGTCTCGAGCCGCAGGAACGACGTGTCGAGCGACGTCAGCCGCTCGGGGCGGTGGTCGATCTCCGCGCTCATCACCGCACGTTGTGGTGCCGTACGTTCGGCGCTCGCCAGCACCCGATCGATCCCGTCGGCGATGCACTCGTGCAGGTCGTCGGGTTCGGCCACTGCGGTCGTGTCGCTCATCGTCCCCACGCACGCGGTCGTTTCGTGCGACATCAGGGCGACGTTGAACGCTGCTCCACCGGTCGGGGCGAACGGGTACAACCGCTCGACATGGGCGCCGGCGAGGTATCGCGGTTCGCTGAGTCCGGGGACGTTGGTGACCACCAGGTCGACCCCGCGCATCATGCCGCCGACGACCCCTGCCGAGAGTGTGCTGGGCAGAACCTGGATCGCTCCGGCGAGCGCATGGCTGAACCCGAGCGCCGGCTCCTTCCGCGAACGCCCGGTGATCTCGCGGACGGTGTGCATCAGCTCGATCGGGTCGTCGACGTCGGCCGGGAGGCGGAACCGAACGGGGGCCCACTGGTTGCCTCCGCCGCGGTCGGCCTTGCGCCGAATGCTGATCGGCATGGTCACCCGCAGTTCGCTCGGTCGGGCGCCGCGGCGACGGTGGTACTCGACAGCGCCGTCGATCACCCCGGCCACGAACAGGTGGTTGAGGGTGCATCCGTGCCGCGCGGCGGCGTCGTGGAGGTCATCGAGTCCGACCTGGTGGATCCCCAGGCTTCGGCCTGGACCGCGTTCGGTGAACAGGGGCGAGAGTGCGCCGCCGCTCGGTGCGAGCAGGCGAACCGCCGACCGGCCACCGGCCACCGTCGAGGAGACCGTGCGGACGGGATGCAGCATCGCGTCGACCGCGGTCCGGGCGATCCGCGCCTGCACGGTCGTCGAGCGTTCGACGACGGCGGCGACCGACGGCGGCGACGACTTCGCCGCCCGGAGTTCGGGCAGCTCGGCCGGGTCGCGGCGCGCCGGCCGGCGGGCCGCGTCGAGGAAGATGTCGAGCAACGCCACCCCCCCAACGCCGTCGGTAAACGAGTGGTGCACCTTGATGATCAGGGCCGACCGCCCCTCGTCCAGGCCCTCGACGTAGGCACACTCCCAGAGCGGACGCTCGCGATCGAACGACTCGACCGCCATCTCCGCGGCGACGTCGAGCACCGCGGCGAACGGGACGGGTCGCTCGAGTTCGAGAAAGCGGACGTGGTCACGCACGTCGACGTCGTCGAGCACGACCCAACGCGGCACACCAACACCGAACGGCGCCTCGGCGACGCGTTGACGCAGGCGCGGCATCAGCCGCGACGACTCGTCGAGGGAGCGCAGTAGACGTTTCGGTTTGATCGCCCGGTCGAGCTGGAGGACCGAGACGACCGTGGTGCGCAAGGCCGGGTCGCGCTCGATGTCCCAGAGCGCGGCGTCGGTGCCGTTCATCGCCTCTGGTTCGAGTTCTTTGATGTTGGTCACCCTTCGAGTATCGGCGATGTCACTTCGATCGGCTTGAGGCCAAGGTCACTTTCCCCCGGGTCTCGGGCCGTCGGTAGCCTCGGGACATGGAGGTGCTCGTCGCTGGTGGTGGCATCGCTGGGCTGACGATGGCGCTGACGTGCCGCCAGATCGGCGTTGCGGTACGGGTCTTCAAGTCGGCCCGCGAGCTCCTGCCGTTTGGTGTCGGTATCAACCTCCAGCCGAATGCCGTGCGCGAACTGCACGACCGGTGCGACGAGGAATTCGACCGGCGCGTCGACCCGCGGTTCACGACGACTTGTCGTACATCCGCCACTCGGCGAACGACTACGCCTGGGTGGCCGGGTATCAGTCCGCGCTCTGCGTGCTGTTCGACAGCGCGCTCGCGAAACTGACCGGGTCGATGCTGCAGATCGACGCCCCTCTCGTCGAGAACTAGTCGATCGAGGTCCCCCACGTGACCGCCGCAGGGGCCCAGGCCCGAACCTCGCCCCACCCTCAAATCCGAAGAGCCCCCAACACGCGCACCGTCGCGCCAAGCAATCCGGCTACTCATTCGGGTGGATCTCCGCGATGCGCCGGGTGACCGATCGTGGACGCCGCGAGCCAGTGTTGAACATCGTCGGCTCGCCCACGGTGGCTTCAGACCGGACTCGGCAACCACCCGGGCTCGCCGAGATCGAAGGCGGGTACGTCGCCGCGCTCCGCACCGCAGATGGCACTCCACCTCGTCGCCTCCGGAATCAGTCGCGCCGACTTTGCTGTCTCCCTCGTCGGTCTCCAGCCCAGTTGACCCGCCACCGCATCGCCAGCGAAGCCACACGCTGGGTCGGCCGGTCGCCGACCGACAGCTCGAATCGTGCGGCCATTGGAAGCCGCAAACCCGCGCGAGATCGGACACATCCGCGAACGATCACCCGCACGAGAACGCGCGACGTTGGTCGTCACGTGAGGGCGTGGAAAGTCGCCCGGTCAACACAGATAGATCGCACAGTCGAGTCCGGAGTCCGCTCATATCACCGCCACGGTGGACAACCTCGACCCACTCCATAGCGGCACGTATGCGAGCGCCACGGACGCCGAACCCGCTCGGTAATGTTCGTTGCTCGGGGGGGGCGGGGTCAGGCCTCCGGCGTGACGATCCTTCCTGCCTGTGCTGCGTCTCGCTGTGCGGGCGCAGCGTCGTTCTGATTGCTCCCGCTCGTGCAGCGGACC
>CAXMZV010000214.1:0-6948 GCA_964199985.1 Candidatus Ilumatobacter isfjordensis
GTCGACTGCACCGATGACACTTTCGACCAGACTCTGACCCTCGCCGGTGGCGCTGAGGCCACCATCGCCGATATCCCCGTCGGCACGACCTGCACGGTCAGCGAGACACCCCCGACCGGGTTCGAAACCCCGACCTACACCCCGGCCGCCACCGTCAGCATCGACGCTCCCAACACCACCGTCACCATCACCGTCACCAACGTCACCATCACCAACAGCCCCGAGCTCCCGGCGACCGGCGGCGATCTCGGACGCCAGCTGTGGCTGGCCGCCATCCTCCTCGCCGTCGGAGCGACGCTGGTAGCGGCACGGCGACACCATCACCGAGCCGGCGGTTGGCAGCGAACCTGACTCTCCCTGAGGGCGGAGCTTCCCGGCAACATGTTCTGTGGCCGTATCGGATCCTCCTCTTCGAAAGCACCTGGCGGCCACCCACCCATGATCGGCTGTCACCAACCTGACGACCGAGTACAACTAGCTTGCCGACGATGAGCGGGATGTCGACGGCGGAGTTCCTCGGAATGGTGGACCGCGGTGATGGTCAGTGGTCGGTGCCGATCACCGATCGTGCGGTTGGTGGCGGCCGCGGCTCACTGTTCGGTGGTGTTGGCCTCGCTGTGGCTGTGGCCGCAATGGAACTCGAGACCGGCCAACCCGCTGTCTGGGCGACGGCGCAGTACGTCGCCACGATGTACAACCCGTCGGAGATGCGACTCGATGTGGCGAAGCCGGCCGTCGGACGGACGGTGACGCAGTGCCGGGTGCACGGCACATTCGAGGGGGACGACGTGGTGACCGTGCTCGGCGCTACCGGACAACGACCCGAGCAACTCCGTGGCATGTGGGAGCAGTACCCCGACCCGGTGGCGCCGTCAGGGGCGGTCGACCCCGAGCGCGACTTCGACTACCCCTCGCTGCATGATCACGTCGAGGTGAAGATGGCCCGGGGCATGTTCGGCTTCTCGGGTGTTGGCGAGCCGACCGGTGATCATCGATCGCTGGTATGGGTCCGCATGCCCGAGGTCCGGGTTGACGCAGCGGCATTGGCAATCATCGCCGACTACAGCCCATCGGTCATCGGTAACGCGGCTGGCCGGGTGACCAACTTGTCGAGCCTCGACAACACGATCCGATTCGCCGACCCTGCCCCGGACGACACCGACTGGGTGCTGTGCGACAACAGGGTGGAGTTCATGGGCAACGGGTTCGCCCACAGCAGCTGTCTGATGTGGAGCGAGGCGGGCCAACTTCTCGCCACCGCCAGCCAATCAATGACGATTGTGCCGCTCTGAAGATTGTGCCGCTCTGACGAGCGTCGGCGACTGTGTCGCCATCAGCGACTGGCGTCGCTGCAATCGTTGCCTCCGGCTCCGCCGGAGCTCGCTTCGCTCGGCCAAGTCGCGCGGGACGTCGGGTCTGCGCTCGGGGTGCTTATCGCTCGCGCATCTCTGTGCCGACGCCGGCCGTGATGAACACGACGGTGGTCGGTCCGTCAACGATGTCGGCGGTGTGCCACACACCTGGAGCATTCACGACGGCCTGGCCAGCCGAGATGGTCACCGTGCTGATCGTCCCATCGGTGGCCTCCTGGGTGAGCGATACCGACCCGTTGACGCAGAGCACGAGCTCGCTGCCGTTGGGATGCATCTCCCAGGTGTCCCACGACTCGGTGAAGGTGTGCATCGAAACGAGTCGGCCCTCGAAGCCGTCGTCACCGTGGGCCTTGCCGTAGTCGGCGTACCACTCCATGCCGCCGGTGTGGGTCGTGAGAGGCACGGTGGTGGCACCGAGTCCGAGGTGGACGAAGTTGCCGGAAGAGAAGTCGATCACGTCGCTCATGCACAATGCTCGCGCACATCGCGATTGGATGGTGTTGGGTTCGGCAAGTCCGCCGCGGTTGCGCAGGCGTTCGGCAGGCGGACCTGTCCCGCGACCACCGGTACGGTGCACCCGTGCCAGACCCATCCATTGCTGCGACGGCAATTCGCGAGCGCCGCGCCTGGATGGTCGTGGCTGTGGGCACGATGTGCAGCGCGCTCCCGGTCTTCCTCACTGGTGCGGTCGGTGTGCAGTTGCGCCACGACCTCGACATCACGGCAACGGCGATTGGGTTGTCAATGGGCGCCTCGTTCGGTGTCGCCGCGTTGCTGTCGGCCCCGATGGGGCGGCTCGCACAGCGTCTCGGACCGCAGCGTGGGTTCCGCGCCGGATTGACGACGACTGCTTTGGCGATGGTTGCGATATCGGTGTTTGCCGACTCGGCGGGGACGTTGGCGCTCCTCCTTGCGATTGCAGGTGCGGCCAACGCGTTGAATCAGCCGTCGGCCAATCTGCTGCTCGCCTCGCACGTCGACCCGCAGCGGCTCGGGTTTGCGTTCGCGGTGAAGCAGTCCGGGATGCCGGCGGCAGCTCTCTTGGGCGGCGTGGCCGTGCCGGCGGTGGCGTTGACCGTCGGGTGGGAGTGGGCGTACGCGGGAGCAGGCGTGCTGGCACTCATCGTCTTGGTCTTGTTGCCGCCGGATCGATCCGACACCCTGATGCCAACGACCTCGTCGAGCGGCAAGTCGGCGCGGCCAGACATGCGGACATCACTGCTCGCGTTGTACGCCGCCGTCGGATTCCTCGGCGCAACGAACGCGGGAGCCATGGTCGGGTTCATCACGAGCGGCGCCGAGGAGTCGGGGATTTCGCCCGGTCTCGCGGGTCTCGTGCTCAGCTTTGGTTCGGCGACCGGGATCGCCAGTCGCCTGTATCAAGGGTGGCGGGTCGACAGGTCCGGAATGCTCCCCATCCAACGACTGATTCTCCTGTACTTCGTTGGCGGCCTGGGTGCATTGGTTCTGGCGGTCGATGTGCCGATCACATACCTCCTGGCGCCGATCCCAGCATTCGCCTTCGGTTGGGCATGGCCCGGCCTGTTCAACCTCTCGGTCATCAGGAACAACCCGTCGGCGCCCGGTGCAGCGACGGGCATCAGCCAGATCGGTGTGTTCATCGGAGCGGCCGCCGGTCCCGCACTCGGTGGCGTGATCATCGACGCCGGTGGCTATCGCTGGCTGTGGCTGACCGGTGCAGCGGCGCTGTTCATCGGATCGGTGCTTGCCATGCTCCTGCGGCGCGAGATACGCGCATCCCGGCTCGACTCTGAGAGGGTGGCCTCATGAGCAGGCTCTTCGAAGAACTCGGGCGCGAGCCGACACCAATGGGTGACATCAGTCTTCGGCGTCGTTGGGAACCCGAGCTGGAGCTCAACGTGTGGGAGGTCATTCTCGGCGACGAGTTCCTGATGTCGAGCCTGTTCACCACTGGCGAGCGGGCGTTGGCATCGCTCGGGCTCGCGGCGACGGCGGGCGACAAGCTCAACATCGTCATCGGCGGGCTCGGCCTTGGGTACACCGCCGTCGAGGCATTGACTGATGAGCGTGTTGCATCGATGTACGTTGTGGACACGCTCGCTCCGGTGATCGGTTGGCACAAGGGCCACAAGACGCCGCTCGGCGCGGAACTCACCACCGACCCTCGAACGACGCTGGTGCACGGCAACTTCTTCGAGCTGGTCCGCACCCGAGAGTCGCTCGCGCCGGGTGGTCCCGACCGGCTCGATGCGATCCTCGTCGACATCGATCACTCGCCCCGGCACCTCCTCGACCCGAGTCACGCAGGTCTGTACCGGCCCAACGGGTTGGCCCGGCTCCAAGAACAGCTGGTGCCCGGAGGTGCGTTCGGGCTGTGGTCGGACGCAGGTGTCGATGACGAATTCATGGAAGTGCTGCGCGAGTCGTTCGCCTCAGCCGAAGCACACACGGTGACGTTCGAGAACGTCTACACCGGCCGCGAAACCAGCAGCACGATCTACGTCGCGATCACTGCGAGCGGTTGAGTCAGACCGTTCGGCAGAACTTGGCGATGCTCGCCGCAGTCTCGATGCTGACATCGGGGCAGGCCATCGAGAAGATCTCGGTGCCGTGGACGGTGCCCATCACCTGACGGCACTGTGCATCAACGCCCGCTCGCTGGAGCAGTCGGAAGAACTCGATGCCTTCGTCACGGAGCGGATCACATTCGTTGACGCTGATGAACGTCGGCGGGAAGTCCTTCACGTCGTCCTCGGTGGCAAACGAGGGCCAAGCGAGCGGGTTGCCCGCGTCGAACGCCTCGATGCCGTAGGCGGTGCGGCCGATGTTGTTGTGGAGCGAGAGCAAGATGCCTTCGTTCTCGGTCGATGACGGAAACCGGTCCTGCGGCCACTCGCCAGCGATGTACGGACACAATGCATAGAGCCCGCGAATGAGGCCGAGCTCGTCGTCCTGGCTCAGCTGGAGCGTTGTTGCGATCGCGAGGTTGCCGCCGCCCGACTCACCCGAGGCGATGATGTGATCCGGATCGATTCCGAGGTCGCCAGCGTTGGCGATGAGATGTTTGAGACCGGACACGCAGTCGTTGAGGCCGGCCGGGAACGGCTCGACTTCGAGCGCAGTCGACGGTTCGAGACAGTTGCGGAAGTCGACCATCGCAACAGCGGCGCCCTGGTTCGCGATGATGCGGCCCCATGCCTTGTACATGCCGTTGAACGCCGACATCGACATCATCCCGCCGCCGTGGATGTAATACACGCACGGCACCGGGCCAGCCGCATCCTTCGGGACCATCACGTTCATCTTCACCGTGTTGCCGTCGGGCTGTGAGGTGAATTCGACTTCTTGGATGTCGAGCCCAGTAGAGGGTGCGAGGTCTTCGTTGTCGAGCATGCCGAGCCCGGCCTCGAGCATCTGTCTGCCGGCGATTGCCTCAGGCGTCTGCGTCCCGGCGATCAGGGTGTCCCGATCGGTCACGTCACCCCGTGCGGCACTCGGCAGGGCGCCCATCGTTGCCTTGATACGCGGGTCGATTCGTGGGTCTTCGACGATCTTGCTCATCCGAGCACCGTAGATCGCCGCGACCAGCTCGCCCTGTGTTGCACCAGCGTCACATCGGGGTCGGGGCCCATCGTGACGCTGGAGTCACATCGGGCCCCGACCCCGATGTGACTCACTCGTGTGTCACGTCGGCCAGTCGATCGCTCGGAACTCGTGGACGCTGGTCGACGCGAAGAGTCCCGCGGTGACGAACGGGTCGTCGGCCATGATTGCTTTGGCTGTGGCGAGATCGGGTGCCACGAAGATGATCAGCGTCCCGCACGATGCCCCGGTGGCATCGAGGAGCGGTCCGCCAACGGGGTTGCCTCGGTGGTGTTGGTAGTCGGCGTGTGCGGGCAGGGTGTCGGTGCGCAGGCCCGAACTGCCAGGCCGATCGACACCGTGGAAGACGAATCGCTTCACCGCTCTGTCGCCATCGACTGGAGTGTGGCGAGATCGAATCCAGCCAACTGCTTGTACGCGTTCGCCTCGCGTTCGAGTTCAGCGGTGTCCACACACGTGTGAACTCGATCTTCCGATGTCGCGCACCTTCGGTCACATCGATCGGCAACCCATTGCATCACCCGTTCGGGTCCGGCTTGGCGGTTGGCGAGTGTCAGCTTGGCCGTGGGTTCGAGTCGCGTCGTTTCGTATGCAGTCAGTGCAGCGGCGACGTCATCCTGTTCGGTCAGGGCGTGTGCGAGTGCTTCGCCGTCGAGGATTGCCTGGCTCGAACCGTTGCTCCCGTTCGGTCGCATCGGGTGGGCAGCATCGCCGAGCAGGGTGACACGGTCGAACGACCACCGCTCGACCGGGTCCCTGTCGACCATCGGAAATTCGTACGCCGCCTCGCTTGATGCAATGAGCGCACCGACGTCGAGCCAGCCGTAGTCCCACTCCTTGAAGTGCCGAGCGACCTCGGCGACGTCGACCTCTCGATTCCAACTGACGGTCGCCATGTCAACGTCCATCGGACGCTCCGCCACCCAGTTGATCAGCGCCATGCCGTCGTCGTCCGGTGGTGTGATCGGGTAGATGACCGCCTTCTGGTCGTCGTCGCCCGCCATGAACATCGTGCGCCCGTCGAGAAACGCTGGGGCGCGCACAGCACCTCGCCAGAGCACCAGCCCACTCGGGTGTGGGAGCCCTTGGTCCGGATGCAGTTGCTGCCGAACGACCGAGTGGATCCCGTCGGCGCCGACCAGGACGTCGGACTCGACGGCGACTTCGCCGTTGCCCGATCGCTCAGTGAAGCGCGCCGTGACAGAATCGGGGGTCTGTTCGAAGCCGACCAGCCGGTGCCCCGTGTGCAGTCGGTCGGGGCCGAGGCGTTCGATTGCTGCGTTCCACAGCAGCATCTGCAGTTGACCGCGATGGATCGAGAACTGTGGCCACGGGTTGCCGGCGTCGAGACCGCGCGGCTCGGTCCAGATACTGGTGCCGTCGGGTGACAGGAACATCAAGGCACCAGTGCGAACGGCTCTCTCGTCGAGCGCCGGCAGCAAGCCGAGGTCGTCGAGCACACGCACCGAATGGGGGAGCACATTGATGCCGACGCCGAGTTCCGTCGGCTCGATCACCGATTCGTACACATCGACCTCGTGGCCAGCGTCGTGCAGGCACATCGCCGCAACCAGTCCGCCGATGCCGCCGCCCGCGATCGTGATCTGCGTCATCCGCCGAGTCTGACACCCCGGCCGCATCCCGCTGACGTCCGCGTGACTCGCCGACGGCCATGAGCCTGGGTGTCACCGGTTGCGACTCAGGCTCATCGCTCCGGGGTGGCGGGCGCGTGGTGGTCAGGCTTGGTCGTCGATCATGGCTTGGATGAGCTCGCCGATGCCCTCGGGGAGGAGCGTCTCAAGTGGCGTCTCGTCGGCTTCAACCAGGTTGGCCAGCGCGTTGACGACGTCAGCGGGGTCGAGTTGGTCGGTCAGCACGATGTCGCGGACCATCTGGTTCGCAGCGAACGTCGCCTTGTCGCCGGCCGCTATGTGTTCGGTGATGCCGTCGACCATCCGATCGTTGAAGCCGGTGTTGTACGGGCCGGGGT
>CAXMZV010000215.1:0-6933 GCA_964199985.1 Candidatus Ilumatobacter isfjordensis
ATCAGATGGGTTGCGCCGCCGATAGCTTGAGCGAAGACGACCGACGACAGCCAGGAGGCATCGATGGGCCTGTTCAACAATGACGACGGGCCGCACCGTCGGTTCCAGATGCAGCAGAAGCTGATCAGCATCGGCGATGACTACTGGATCGAAGACGACGCCGGGAATCGGGTGTACAAGGTGAACGGTAAGGCGGCCCGCATGCGTGAGACGTTCATTCTGGAGGACACTCGGGGTCACACGGTGGCGAAGATCCAGGAAAAGAAGCTGTCGGTGCGCGACAAGGTCAAGATCGATCTGGACGTTGGGTCGGCGACGGTGAAGAAGGCGATGGTCGGCTTTCGGGACCGCTTCGAGATCGATATCGCGAACGGTCCCGACTTGAAGGCGCACGGCAACATCGTCGATCACGAGTACAAGATCGAACGCAAGGGCGACACCATTGCCGAGATTTCCAAGAAGTGGTTCCGTGTCCGCGATACGTACGGCATCGACGTGTTCGACGAGAACGCCACGGTGTTGCTGCTGTCGATCACTGTTGCCATCGACGCTTTGGCGAACGACCTCCTCTGACAGACCGGAATCACGTAGACCGCGAGTCCTCAGGGGGCTCCGATAACCCTCGATCGTCGGCGCCACGAACTCATGCCACGAGATGTGCGCGATCCACGGCTTCTTGCGGTCGTCACGTCGATAGCCGGAACCGTTCGCCACGGGGCCTCCAGGACCGAGAACCCTTGCAACCCATCTACCAGGCGTTTTGTAGCACCCCTGGCAGGGATCGAACCTGCGACACACGGTTGAGGAATCGCCAGATGCCCGTCCGGGTGATGCTGGCGCGTCCGTCAAGTGCCGTGAAATCAGGGCTTCGACGGTTCGGCCGTCCGGCGGGTGCGGGGGAGTTCGTTCGAATCCAGCTGCGCCAAGCCCAATGTGCGCAACTGTCGAGCGGTAGTTGCGGATCTTCACCGTCGAGTCCGCGGCAACGCTGCGGTTGGTGCGGTGTGGGCGGGTCGCACGAGTAGGACTGGGCACGGTGCGTCGTGGACGAACGCTGCGGCTGTACTACCCAGCACGAATCGCGGAATCCCGGTGTGTCCGTGGGTGCTCGCAACGATGAGAGAAGCGTCGATGTTCTCGGCGTGGGCGCAGACAGCACCTCCAACGTCGCGATGGTGTTGCAGGGTGTACGAAACCTTGTGTTTCGAGAGCGTTGAGAGCAGGCCGGACATGGATGCGAGGTACTGCTCGTTCTCTGTGTCGTCCGTTGCGTGCGACGCGTCAGGCTCGATCACTCGGAGCAGGGTGGGTTGCGGCCCGAACTGGTTGCTCCATGATGCGGCGATCGGCAGTGCGGCTTGGGAGAAGTCGGACCCGTCGACTGTCACGATCATCGGATTACTGAAGTCGGGAACTCCCGATCGTGGGCCGACGAGAACAACGGGTCCCTCAAGGCAGCGCAGGAGATCCTCGGCAACGCTTCCCACGACCGCGGCCGACCGCCCGCGACCCTGGGATGCCATGACGACCGTGGCACCCGGCTGGCGCGTCACCAAGGCGCAGATCACGGCGGTGACCGTGTCATCTGAGCCAGTCGCGATTCGGACGACTGGGACGACGTTGACATCGAATGAGTCGACGTCGCGGAGTCGGGCGCGGAGCGAGCGCTCGGTGTCTTGCATCTCATCAGGGTCAAAAACAACTTGGACGACATCGAGGTGCCCGTTGCATTGCCGAGCAAGCGCGACGGCAACATCGACCGCGTGCCAAGCGTGTGAGGAGCCGTCAACAGGAACGATGAATTGCTGCACGCGTGATTCCCTTTCTCGGCCGCATTCGCGGCTTCCGTTTCTTGGTTGGCTGTCGCCAACGTAGATGGTGGCTCGACGTGTGGCACCTTTGCGGGTCGGATGAGTCGTCCATCGGGCAGAATTGGCTGACGCAGGAATCGTGGGAAGTCGATCCTGACGAATACTCGACGCGCCAGTTCGTACTCCACAGCGCCGAACAGGCATTGGCGGACGCGTCGACCGGCGCATCACCGGTGGTACTCGGTGAGTGAGGGCGCCGTCGACACGGCCCCAAGTTGCTCGGCTCGGTCAGCAGCTGGATGCTGTACGACGCAACGTGTCCAACGGTCGTGGTTCCACGACCGGCGTAACAGGTGACCACGCGTCGCGGTGATCTTCAACATGAGCGGCCACACCATCCGGTGCTCGCTGGCAGTTCGTCTTGTTTGGGCAACAATAGGGTCATGACCGAAGTCAACGAGACGCGTCTTCCGGGCCTCGGGGTCCGTCACGATTTCGAATGCCAGGGCGGTGATCGACTCGCGTGATCTCGCATCATTCGGGCCGCCGCGAGGTGGCCATCTACGACCGCAACGATCCAGACAGCATTGGCAGCGCCGCGAACATGTCACCCGATGAGCCAGCGGTGCTTGCCGACCTGCTCGGCGATGCGACGGCGACTGAACGCCCTCGACTGGCTCCGCTCAGCGTCCACGACACCGGACACGACCTGTCTTGTCCAGGGCGAACCCGGCGGCGCCGAGTTGCTCCACGACGCAATCGAATCCGAACTCGACGTAGCCGGCGTGGTGCCGACCCATCTCGAACGAGTACGACTGGGATGACGCGTCCGTGACGAACGACTCCGACCCACTCCAACCCGTTCGATCATCGAACCCCTTTCGGGTCATCCTGACCGGAGGACCCGGTGGAGGCAAGACCACCGCAGCCGATCTGTTCCGACGCGAGATCGGCGACCGGGTCACGCTCGTCCCTGAAGCGGCGACCCTGTTGTTCTCCGGCGGTTTCCCGCGCCCGGACGAACAGGACGCCCAGCGAAGTGCGCAGCGGGCAATCTTCCAGGTGCAACGCAGCCTGGAAGACATCAGTGCTGCCCAGCACCCGAATCGGCTGTTGCTGTGTGACCGCGGCACCGTCGACGGAGGGGCCTACTGGCCTGACGGCGCCGACGGCTTCTTCGAAGATGTCGGAACATCCCACTCGGCAGAACTCGACCGCTACGACGCCGTCATCTTCTTCGAGACCGCAGCGGTGGGTGGCCATGGCTTCGAGAGCGAGAACCGCTACCGCACCGAAACCCAACAACAGGCCATCGACCTGGACAGCCGACTCCGCTCGCTGTGGAACACGCACCCACGGTTCACCCTGATCCCGCACACCACTTCCTTCTTCAAGAAGATGACGATCGGACTCGGCATCCTCGAAAACCTCGTTGCCCAACTCCCCGAACCCACACGATGACTCCGCTCGTTGCGGATCATGCGACGGGCGCCTCAGCAACGACGTCGTAGATCAGAACGTGCTCGCGGGCCTCCCGATTGCTGCTTTGGTCGCCGTGCTGCTGGCGGTTCTGATCATGGTCGGTCTTCGACGGCACCCGTCTCGCTGTGGCGATCGCAACGTCGCTCCCCGGATTCGCCACAGGGGTTGTCGGCTCAGCAGGTATTGCTCAGGCAACGGGTTGGATCAACAGCCCGTTTTGCCGCGCTGGGTTAGCATCGTTGGGATGACAGGGTTCGCCATTGACTGCTTCTGAGCTGCGCCTGAGTCCTCTTGGCGGCGGGGCGGGAATCTCATGACGTCTGTCTTGTGGCTCGGCGCGATCGCCGTCGGTCTTGCGGTCACGGTGATGGGAAGCAAGTCCGCCGTCGCCGACGCGACCAAACTCGCAGTGGGCACACGGCTGCCGCCGTTCTTCGTCGGCATGACCTTGCTTGCGTTGGGGACCGACCTCCCGGAAATCGCCAATTCAGTCGTGGCGTCCTACACCGACAACGGAGACGTCAACGTTGGAGACTCCGTCGGCTCCGCTATCACCCAACTCACTCTCGTGCTCGGTGGACTCACGTTCGCCGGACTCGCCATCCCGCTCGGCGATCGTGGCTCGCGTTTACTCAAGGGCCAGCAGACCACAGCCTGGCTCACCGCAGCAGCCCTTGTCGGCGTGTCCGTGCTGGTGCTCGACGATCACCTCGGCAGACTCGACGCGATACTCCTGATCGCTGTCTGGGTCGCGGGATCGCGCTTGGTGTACAGCGCGACCCGCACCGACCCGCAACTCAGCCTCGACGAACCAGTCAGCAATCGGATGCGCGTCCTGGGGCAACTCCTGGTTGCGATCATCGCGATCGGTGCCGGTGCCACCCTTGCGGTCAGTGGCATCATCGAGCTGGCAGAAGTGTGGGGAGTCCCAGCCTTCATTGTGGCGTTCTTCGGAGCCTCGATCGGCACCTCGCTCCCCGAAGCAATCGTCGCCTACACCGCACTCCGGCGAGGCGAAGGAGCCCTCGCCATCGGTGACATCCTCGGGTCGTCGTTCGCCGACGCAACACTGTCCATCTCGATCGGCCCGCTCCTCTTTCCGACCATCATCGACGGAGACCTGGCCCGTACCGCTGCGCTCGTGACCGCTGCTGCGGCCGTCGTCGTCGTCCTCCTCCTCGGCCGCGGCGGCGAATTGGGTCGACGCGGCGGAGCGATCTTGCTGCTCGTCTACGCAGCGAGTTGGTCACTCCTGATCTGACCAGTTGGGATGGGTGGGTCCGGCCCAGGGTCGGTTGTAAGAAGCAGGCGAAATGGTGCCGTCAGTTCACTACTTGAGGCGCGCGCAAAGCGCAGGACCTGATGGAATCGCCACCTGGCACGAAGCCGGTCATCACGACGAGTTCGGCATCGTGAACAGACGCCAGCGAACCAGCCCAGCGCAACGCGTTCTGCCCACCAGGTGAGCCGTCGACGCCGACAACGATCCGTTTCATCGCGTTTCCCTTCGCGGTCAAGACGAGCCGGAATGAGAAATGCTGTCCGTGCTCGACATGCTGCACGACAGCCGCCACGCGGGACGGCGCCTTTCGTCCCCGATGGCGGTCAGCCGCCGCCGCGCTCCGGCGGCTCCGTGGTGTCGTCTGCGGGGCTCGGCACCTCTTCGGATTCGGCGGGAGTGGCGACGAGACGAACCCGTGTGATCGATCGTCGGTCCAGTTCCAGCACTTCAATGTCGTATCCGGCAACGATGGCATGATCACCAACATCAGGCAGGTGCCCCAGTTCTGCGAGGACAAGACCGGCGAGTGTCACGAAGGTGCCGACCGGCATGCTGATGTCCAGGTCGATCAAGTCGTGTATCGGGAACGAACCGGGCAGCACCAGCGCTCCAGTGGCATCGCGTTCGACCGACAAGATGTCCAGGTCGGCCTCGTCATAAATCTCACCGACGAGTTCCTCAACCAGATCCTCGACCGTGATGATCCCCGCAGTTCCACCGTGTTCATCCAAGACCGCCGCGAGTTGGGTACGACTCGTCTGCAATTGCCGCAGCGATTCAAGCACTGTCAGCGATTCCGGGAGCGAAAGGATCGGCGTCGCGACATCGCTCACCTTGCCGTCAATCTCAATGAGATCTCGCAACCGGACCTGGCCGACAGGGTCATCGAGGCTGCCGTTCACGACAGGGGCACGGGAGTGATCGGCGCGGCGCAGGGCCAGCAGGCCGTCGCCGGCAGACATGTCCGCATCGAGGGCGGCGACGCGGTTGCGCGGCACGAGCACCTGTCGCAGGGTGCGTTCAGCGATCTCGATCGCGCCGGACATGATCTGGCGTTGCGTGTCAGTGAGATGAGGCTGCGCCTCGACGAAGTCGACGATCTCCTCGTCGGTGACCGCATCGCGGTGGCGATCGGGGTCACCGCCCACTGCACGCACAACCACGTCGGTCATCGCGCTCAACGCGACGATCACCGGGCGCGTCAGCGCAATGAACCACGTCAACGGTCGAGCGACAGCAACGCTCCATCGCTGCGCCCGTTGCATCGCAATGCGCTTGGGGACCAACTCCCCCAGCACGAGGCTGATGAGCGCAACACCCAACGTGACCAGAGTAACGGCGACCGGTGTCGCAAACCTGCCCAACACCTCCAAGCGATCGGCGACGGGTTCACTCATCGACAGGGCGACCGTTGCCGACGCAAGGAAACCGGCCAGCGTGATGCCGAGCTGCACCGCACTGAGGTAACGATTCGGATCCTGCGCAAGCTGAGCGACGCGTGCACCGTTCCGACTCGTCGTGGCCAAGCGCCGCACCTGTCCTTCACGGAGCGACACGAACGCCATCTCACTCCCTGCAAGCACTGCGTTCACACCGATCAACAGCGCAACCAGGATCACATCAAACCAAAGACCACTCATTATCCCATCTGACGTCGCAATCGGTCCCGAGGACCAGAGGCGCAGGTCAGTAATGGAACCGGCCGACCGTATCCGTGGACGAGGGAGCAAGAACTCTGGTGCGGATGACAACGAACTGGCTCCGCAGATGAACCCGCTGAGTTGGCAACTGCGGAAGAGAGACGCACGTCGGTCCGTGGACAGCGCACACCCCTCGATCCCCGCGGGCGGTCAAGTCGACGTGCCGTCCACAGGTGGGACCGGGATGACCACGATCGGACAGCTTGACCGGTGCAACACCACGGTGGTGACCGAGCCGAGCAACATTGCACTCAGGCCACGATGTCCCCGCTCGCCGACAACAAGGAGATCAGCAGCAGAACTCGCCTCGGTGAGCACATCTCTGGGAGAGCCGTCGACAAAAACGCATTCGACCGTCGACCCCCGGTCCGCTGCCCCAACCAATCGGTCGACCGCTGACCGAAGACCGAGTTGTGACTTGTCTGTACCTTCATCGACGATGTTTGTGTCAACATCGATCCTCCAACCGGCACAGATCACGCGAATCAGTGTGGCCTCCGAGGTAAAATCCAGCGCCCAGGACAGCGCCGCTTCTGCAGCAGGCGATCCATCGAAGCCGACGGCAACGTGTCCCAGTCGCCCATCGGTACGACTCTCGGTGGGGACCACGACCACTGGCACGCGGGCATGTGTGGCGCATTGATGACTCACCGACCCC
>CAXMZV010000216.1:0-6929 GCA_964199985.1 Candidatus Ilumatobacter isfjordensis
GCTGCCGCCACGGCTCGAGCAGCCGATCATGGCCACTCGAACACCAAGTTCAAAGAGAGCGGATCGAAAGACTTCACTGGATCCTTCGATCTCATCTGCTTCTTTGATTCTTTGCACGACATGGGTGACCCGGTGGGAATTGCCCAACACGCAAAGACCCAGCTGAACGAAGGTGGGTCGGTGATGATCGTCGAGCCATTCGCATTCGACACTCGCGCCGAAAACCACGCCGCTCTCGGCGGGCTGCTGTACGGGGCATCGGCCTTTCTCTGTACGCCATGTTCACTGTCGCAGGATGTCGGGCGAGGAATGGGCGCACAATCGGGCGAGGCAGGAATGCGCGCCGTGTTCGAAGAAGCCGGCTACACCAGCTTCCGCCGCGCCGCCGAAACCCCATTCAACATCGTCTACGAAGGCTCAGGCCTAACGAAACCACACTTTCGTTCTCGTCTCGCAGTTCGAGGCGACAGATGGTTGACGGACGCTGTCTGCTCGCTGCCCCGGACGCCCCACCACAACTGCGTGAAGAGTTCAAAACTCGGCGACGCATTCACGCCCTTGCGCGGTGCGCAATCGTCGGTCGCGACTCATTGAGCGTTTTGATCTCCGCTGCCGACATCGCGCGATAGTCAGCAATGAGCTGCGCAATCTCAGTGGCCCGGAGCGCGTCGGGATCCGCGAACAAGGCATCGAATCTCTTGTCAAGCACTCCGAGCACCGAGCCGGGGCCAAGTCCGCGGCTGCGCAGCACCATCGCCGACCGGGCGGCAAGCAAGACAGACTCATAGTCGCCAAGCGCCGCAGGACCGACTCCGTGGGCCACGAAGGCAGCACCGAGCACGCGTGCGTCCAAAATGGCCTGACTTGCCCCATTCGAACCGACCGGATACATCGCGTGGGCTGCATCTCCGACCAGCGCGACCGCACCGTGCACCCAGTGCCCAACCGGGTCCCGATCGACCATCGGATACTCGACAACCTCCTCCGATCCCCGGACGAGGCCCGGCACGTCGAGCCAATCGAACTGCCAGTTCTCGAAGTGTCCGATGAACTCCTCGATGGCCACACGGGTGTTCCAGCCACCACGCCGCCATCCTCGATGGGGGTCGAACTGCAACTCGGCAATCCAGTTGTGCAACTGCAGGCCGGTCGCCGGGTCGGGGGCAGAGATCGGGAACGTCACGAACCGCTGTTTCGCATCGCCGATCACGACGAACGACGACCCTGACCGCACAGGCGGACCCGACGAGACACCGCGCCACAGAACCGACCCGCCCCATCGGGGCCCACCGTCGCCCAAGAACATCCGGGATCGCACCGCCGAATGCAGCCCGTCGGCTCCGACGAGCAGCGACCCTTCGGCATAAACGACCGAACCATCAGAGGTCGCCAGCTCGGCCCGAACGCCGCCGAGCATGTGCTCGTAGCTGACCAGACGGTGTCCCGTGACCACTGCCTCTGCACCCAGACGTTCGACCACCGCCCGGTACAACAGCATCTCGAGTTCGCCTCGGTGTACCGAGGCCTGCGGCCATCGACACCCGGCATCGAGGCCACGCGCTTCTGACCACACGTCGAGGCCGTCTCGACCGACCAGGATCACCTCGCTGGTTGCGACGGAGATCGAGGCCAACTCACGTTCGAGTCCGAGGTCGTGCAGCTCCCGCACGGCATCGGGCTTCAAGTTGATCCCGAAACCGAATGCGCCGAGTTCGGGGCCCGACTCGAAGACCCTGACCGGCACGCCGATCTGATGACAGGTCAGTGCCAGCGTCAAGCCGACGATTCCGCCGCCTGCGATGAGCACCTCCATGCTCATGACAGTAGCGGCCGGATCGGGTGCCTCTCGCGGGCGATGACTCCGAGCTGATGAGGAAGGACGACGAGAGGGCGAGCTCGTGCGAAAACGACGAAGGCCCACCGACAGGCGGTGGGCCTTCTTCGTTGGCTCCGGGGGTGGGGCTCGAACCCACGACAAGCGGATTAACAGTCCGCTGCTCTGCCAGCTGAGCTACCCCGGAAGGCAGAAGCCGAGGCGAGGCTATCGGTCAGAGACCGACCCTCCCACTCTCGATTCGAGGTCTATTCGACCTCGAGGAATTCTCTGAGGCGTTGGCTGCGTTGAGGGTGGCGGAGCTTGGCGAGGGTCTTGGCCTCGATCTGGCGGATGCGCTCACGGGTGACACCAAATTCCTTGCCGACCTCTTCGAGCGTCTTGGCCTGACCACCGTCGAGACCAAATCGCAGCCGCACGATGTCTTGCTCACGCTCGGAGAGTTCACCGAGCACTTCGCCAACCGCGTCGGACAGCATCACCTTGGTCGCAGCGTCGGCCGGGCTCTCGACCGAGTCGTCCTGGATGAAGTCACCCAAGTTGGACTCGTCTTCCTCGCCGACCGGCGAGTCGAGTGAGAGCGGATCCTGGGAGTAGCGCAGCAGCTCGCGGACTCGGTCAGGCTCGAGTTGCACGCGAACCGAGATCTCTTCGATCGTGGGCTCACGCTCAAGTTCCTGGTGCATCGAACGCTTCGCCCGCGTGACGCGATTCATGTGCTCGACCATGTGCACGGGAATGCGGATGGTCCGGGCCTGGTCCGCAATCGATCGGGTGATCGCTTGACGAATCCACCACGTGGCATACGTCGAGAACTTGAAGCCCTTGGTGTAGTCGAACTTGTCGACTGCACGCATCAGCCCGAGGTTGCCCTCTTGGATCAGATCAAGCAGTTGCATGCCGCGACCCGAGTACCGCTTGGCGATACTGACCACGAGGCGCAGATTGGCCTGCGTGAGTTCGCTCTTGGCTCGCTCGCCACGAGTGACCGCACGGGTCAGCATGCGTCCCTCAACTCCATCGATCGGCATGCCGGCTTCTGCCGCCTCGTCGATTTTGCCTGCAGCGATCAGGCCTTCTTCGATCAACTGAGCCAGGCGGCGCTCGTCGTCGGTGGTGAGCAGATCGACCTGGCCGATCTCACGCAAATACATCCGAACGGCGTCGGAGGTGCCGCCCTCGCCCTTCGGCGACGACTTCTTCGAACGCCGGCCACGTCGACGGCTGAGCAACTTCTCGTCAGCGTCTTCGGGAGCTGGCGGCTCGGCCGGCTCAACCGTGACTTTGTGCACGATGCCGTGCGGCTCGTCGTGCTCCTCGCCGTCGGAATCCACGGCGTCATCGATGGTGATGCCGTGTTCGGCCATCTTCGACTGCACGTCCGTGAGCACATCACCTGTCAATTCAATGTGACGCAAGACGTGCGTCACATCTTCGGCGTGCACCTCGCCTGATTCACGGCCTTTGGCGATGAGCTTGTCCCACTCCTTGGCCTCGACACCCAAAAACGGCGCGCGAGATGAGTCGCTTGCGGGGTGATCAGCGTCAGTGTTCCCCATCGGTGCGTTCCTCTGATCGTCGATGGAGCCAACCTAGCAATGACTCGGCCGCAGTGAGAGCGCGAGTGGGATCCGTGTCCTGCAGTGCTTGGAGGTCGAGCCGCGCCTGACGGTCCTCGGCCATGCCCTCTGGATCGATCACACGCACACGCTGCGGCAACTCGCGACGACAGGCTGCTCCGATCAACGTGCGGGCCTCGACGTTTGCATCGAGGTTGAGATCGACCACTGCGGCACGTTCGAGTATGTCGACGGCATCAGGCGGGGCGATCTCGATCGCCTTCGAGAGGTCCCCACCGGCATCGCCGAGGGCAATGAAGGCCATGCGGTTGACGTCGTCGTCAAACAGCTCTTCCAACAGCCACGGGGCGATCGAGTCCCAGTCTTGAACAAGCAACACGAGCGCCGCGAATTCGGCGTTCTGCATCGGACCGCGCGACCGCTTCTGCTGCACCTGAATCGCCGGACGCCGGGTGCCGCGTTCGGCCAGACGAACCATGTCGCTGACCGGCATCGACAGCTCCGCTGCCACCTCACCTGCGTAGAGCATGCGGATCGACTTGTTGGGATGCTCGTTAACCACTGCCATCGCATCTTCGGCGAGTCGAACCCGGTGCTCGGGTGAGTCCTTCGGCCGGCCGCGCATCGTGCGATCGAGTCGGAACTTCAGGAACGGCACCGGCTTGTCGACGGCTGCAACGAGAGCTTCGGGTTGCGAGGACGCCAGGTCGCCAGGATCCTTGCCGTCGGGCAATCGAGCGACCAGCACCTCAACCTTGTGCTTCTCCTCCCACTCGTAGAACCGTTCGGCAGCTCCTTGGCCAGCAGCGTCGGCGTCGAAGGACAACACCACCTTGCTGGCATACCGCTTCAGGAGACGCACGTGTTCTTCGGTGAGCGCCGTGCCACAGGTGGCGACCGCCCGAGGCACCCCGGCGCGATGGAAGCCGATCACGTCGGTGTAGCCCTCGCACACAACGACCTGGTCCTTCTTCGCGATGTCAGCCTTTGCCCAGTTGAGCCCGTACAGCGTCTTGCTCTTCATGTAGATCGGCGTCTCAGCGCTGTTCTTGTACTTCGCTGGGTCCTCGGACCCGGGAAGGATTCGTCCACCGAACGCGAGCGCCTCGCCTGACTCGGAGAAGATCGGGAACATCACGCGACCGCGAAACGCGTCCTGCATCTTGTTGCGACGATTGCGGAACGAGAGCCCGACGTCCTGCATCACATCGGCAGGCGCGCCGAGGCCGCGCGAGAGCTGATCCCAGTCGTCGGGAGCCCAACCGAGTTTGAACTGTCGAGCGATGTCACCGGCCAGACCGCGCCGGCGCAGATAGTCGCGAGCGGCTCGAGCATCGGGCGATTCGAGCAGTTGCTGGTGATACCACTCGACCGCATCGTTCATTGCAGCCGTCAGTTTCTTGCGGCGCGAGCGTTCCTCGGACTGTCCCGACGTCGTGTAGTTGAGCTGGATGCCGGCCTTGGCAGCGAGGTGCTCGACCGCCCCCGGGAAGTCGAGATGCTCGATCTCCTGGATGAACGTGAAGACGTCACCGCCCTTGTCGCAGCCGAAACACTTGTAACGGCCCCGTTCCTCGGTGACATTGAACGAGCCGCTCTTCTCGGCGTGAAACGGACACAGCCCGACCCAGTTCCGGCCGACACGCTTGAGTGCGACGTACTGCTGGACAGTGTCGACAATCGACACCGTCGACCGCAATCGTTCGATGTCCTCGTCGACAATGCCCATCCATGGGGAGGCTACTTCTCACCGTGTCCCGACCCGGCACGACGACGAGGCGTCGATCACCACTCTTGTCAGACTGGTGTCAGTCGAACAGACAAATCCACTTCCCGACCGACGAACGCCGAGAGTGAACAGTCCACCGTGGAAGGCGCTTTTTCCCGTATACTTGACCACGCAACGTCCTGACGTTCTCGGGCGCTGGGGTGTTGCCCACTGGGGAACAGGAATCTTCACGGATTCCGTTTGTGCGGGCATCACGAACGGAGAACACAATGGACACCTTCACGATCATTCCTGGACGGGAATGTGACCTGCGGACGAACTCTCTACGCGACCTTCGGGCGGGCCGCGAGTGGCTTCGACAACGTCTCGATGCCGTGACCGTGACGGAGCCCTCGTCGACTCGCACGGGCACGCTCGAGCGAAACGATCGGCGGCCCGAGCTCACGGTTCGACCGGCGCGGTCCAGCGGCAGGCGCGCCAAACGTCCCCGCGGCCGCGGGCTGATCGCCGTCGGCGCACTGATCGCGGTGGGCGCAGTCACGCTCGGCTTCGACCGCGCCAACGATCTCGGCTCCGAACTCGACGTCACACTGATCGAGGCAGCGGCGGCGGAAGCGTCGGTCAACGCTGACTCGCTTCCGCTCGGCTCGCTGTATCACCTGGTCGATCAGATCGGTGCACGCCAGTTGTGGACACAGGGCATCACCGGCGACGGTGTCAACGTCGCCGTGATCGACACTGGCATTGCTGATGTCGAGAGCCTCCGCGGCAGTGACAAGGTCGTGGCTGTGGTCGACCTCAGCTCCGAAGCTGATGATCCGACGACACGATTCGCTGACTCGAACGGCCACGGCACGCACATGGCGGGCATCATCGCCGGCAACGAACCCGGGTCTGCACCGGGCACGGCCGTCGACAATCCCCAGCAGTTCCTCGGCGTCGCCCCCGATGCCGGCATCGTGTCGGTCAAGGTGTCGGGTCGTGACGGCAACATTGAGTCGACCGATGTGATCGACGGGGTCAACTGGGTCATCGACAACGCCGACGAACTGGGTATCCGGGTGTTGAACCTCTCATACAGCAGTGGCTCCACGCTCCCGTATGAGCAGGATGCTCTCGCGGCAACGCTCGAACGAGCATGGGACGCCGGCCTTGTCGTCGTCGCCCCTGCCGGCAATGGCGGCAACGATGCGGACCGTCTCGATTCACCCGCAATCGATCCATTCGTGATTGCGGTCGGCGGTGTCAGAGCGATCGACACCGGCTTCGAGATCGCCGAGTGGTCGAGCAACGGTGACGGCATCCGCAATCCCGACATGGTCGCGCCCGGCGCCCACATTCAGAGCCTCCGTGCACCAGGCAGCGATGCCGACGTGAACCATTCAGAGGGATACGTCGACGAGGAGACGTTCCTGGGCAGCGGCACGTCACAGAGCGCGGCTGTCGTCTCTGGTGCCGCCGCCCTGCTGTTCGAAGCGCATCCCGCATGGACCAACGATCATGTCAAAGCAGCGCTCGCTGCGACAGCGACACCAGTCGAGGGAACCACGCCTGACCAAGTCGGTGCTGGCCTGATTCGCGTCGACCTCGCCGCACGGTCCGACATCGCGCCCGCTCCACAGCAGTGGACGCGCTCGGTCGCCAAGAACTCGGTGCCCGCCGGACCGTCCCAGGGATTCGTGAACATCTTGGCCGACGGTCAGTGGAGCGGCGGATCATGGAGCGGCGGATCATGGAGCGGCGGATCATGGAGCGGCGGATCATGGAGCGGCGGATCATGGAGCGG
>CAXMZV010000217.1:0-6918 GCA_964199985.1 Candidatus Ilumatobacter isfjordensis
GTGGCAGTGGAACTACGACCGCACCAATCGGCACGGAGACAGATCGGCAGAGAGCACTGGCTCGATGCCCGAGGCGGATGTGGTCCCTGCAGCAGGAGGCCGCAATCCGCTCTGGGACGACTTCGCAGCCATCGCTTGTCCGCTCGCGCTGGTTCGGGGTTCGCTGTCACCTGTCGTGGACGACGATGACGTCGCCGAAGCGCGCCGGCTGCAACCAGACATCGCCGTGCACCTGGTCGACGGAGCAGGTCACAGCGTGCAAGGTGACCGCCCGGTCGAGCTGGGGGCGCTGCTGGCTGGTCTACTCGACTGAATTGCTGAGTAATTGAGTCGTCCGAGCCGAAGGCGAATCGGGCGGGAGCCAGCGTTAGGTTCCGCAGGCGTCGAGGCCGTCGATGACGCCGTCGCTGAACGCGTCGATCTTCTCGAACGGGCTGCCGACCACGTTGTCGTTGGCACCGGTGTCTCCGATGATGATGGCGGTGCGAATCGCTTCGTCGAGGTCGCCGGGCGACACGCTCGCTACGCGGCGCTCGTCGCGTGGCTGGGGCAGATTCCGGTCGACCGGAATCACGGTCTGGACCCACGCACCTGCGAGGCAGTCGTTGACCAATTGGCGATCCTCGCCGGCACGCGTGGAGCCGAGAGCGATCTGTGCTGCTTCGGCCCAGCTCAACCCGATGAGATAGCCGAGCGAGAAGTCGCCGAATGTCTGCTGTCGGTACAGGTCGAGCGCGACCGGCTCATTGAGGTAGACGATCTTGGACGACACGCACAGGGCCGCCCCGTTCTGGAATCCTGGCAGGAGGCCGACGCAGGTGACGTCCTCCACTTGCTGGACGGGTACGAGCGTCAGGTCGGTCCACCCCGGAATAGCGACGTCGACGCCCCAGAACAGATTGAGGTCAGGGACGAGGAACCCGAACAGCTCGGCGTTGCGCACCCCGGGTTCGCCAGGGTCGTATCCGAAGGGGGCGTTACCGCCACTCTCACGGTCATCTTGACGAGTGAATTGGTTCGGTACGAGCGGCAGCGGGTCATCGATCAAATCGCCACAGCGGACCGGCCCTTCGACGAAGCCGGTCTGGAACGCGCCGACTCGGTCGAAGCCCGATCCGTGACCGCCGGGACTGAACTGGTCGATCCCGACCGGGTCGCGGACTTCGAGCATCGCAATGAGACCGGCACGCACATCGGCATCGGTGAACGAGATGCCGCCTTCGTTGCGTGCGGCGCGACCGGCCCAGGCGCCGGCAAAACAGTCGGCCTGCTGTTCGGAGGTGACCGTGGGCAGGTTGCGGTCGAGGACGCCGCTGCGTTGCTGAATGGCGTGGCCGTACTCGTGTGCGAGGACGATGCCGATCGTGCCGGCACCGAAGCTGTCGGCGAGTTCGGCAAGCAGCCCGTTCTCGCCGTCGTCGTACACGATGAAGTCGCCGAGACCGCAGTAGAAGGCGACGAACTCCTGCACCTCGTCGTATGACGTGAGCGGCTCTCCGCAGCCGGGTAGATCGTCCGGGCGCCCTGGATAGGCGGCGTACACATCGCCCTTGAGCGGCCGCCACGCCTCGCCGTAGACCTCGGGGTACGTCTGCTCCCACCATGTGTTGAGATCGCTGAGCGTCGCCAGCAGAAAGTCGTCGTAGTCGCGTGTTGGCTTGTTCGGCCCAAAGTTGATCGCATCGGGGTCGACCACGATGGGTGCGGTGATCGGGATGTCAGGTTCGTCGGGCGGCGCGGGGTCGGTTGGCGCCGGGTCGGTCGGCGCAGGAACGGTCGACGACGAGGGGTCGGTGTCGTCGGGGACCGGCTCGAACGGCGGCGACGTTGTGGCAGTGCCGGTTTGCTCGGAACGCGTCGCCGTGACCGCTACATCAGCGCCGCAAGCGGCCGCGGTCACCGACAGGGCGAGCAGCAGTGCGATCAGCGGTCGTTTGGCCACGTGGATGACTCTAGGCAAGGGCAGTCGTCGACTCGCATCGGCCTCGATGGTTTTCGACGATTCTCACATCTTATTGTGGAATCGTCTGTCGGACGCGAGGTGGTGCGGCGAGGGGCTCGCCTATCAGATCGGCGCGTGATCTGGGCAATTCCCTTCGGCTACCAGCCTGTGTGTGGTGAGGTGCTACGTTCGCCAATCACACCGACGAACTACAGGGGGTTTGCGTCGATGGCATTGCTGGAAGTGAACGACGTCGAAGTCAGGTTTGGGGGCATCGTTGCCCTCAGCGGCATGACCTTCGACATTGAAGAAGGGCAGATCTGCGGATTGATCGGGCCCAACGGTGCGGGTAAGACGACGATGTTCAACGTCATCAGCCGCATCTACGATCCGACTGCGGGGACCTTGCGCTTCAACGATGTCGACTTGCTGAAGACGCCGCCGCACCTGATTGCTGAGACCGGTATCTTCCGGACGTTCCAGAACCTCGCGCTCTGGCCGCGCATGAGCGTGATCGAGAACGTGATGGCCGGTGCTCACGTGCGGAGCAAGCAGACGTTCCTCACCGCGATGCTCAACATCGGTCGCAAGCAGGAAGAGAAGCAGCTGGCCTCCGAGGCGTACACGATCCTGACTGACCTCGGTCTCGCCCATGTGGCATTCCAGCAGTGTGCTGGCCTTCCCTATGGCACCCTCAAGCGAATCGAACTCGCCCGCTGTCTCATCGGTCACCCCAAGCTGCTGATGCTCGACGAGCCGGCGACCGGCCTCACGCACAGCGAAGTCGACGAGCTGTCCATCGTGATCCAGAAGATCCGCACCGACTACAACCTGACCATCCTTCTCGTCGAGCACCACATGGGACTTGTGATGAGCATCTCCGAGAACGTCGTCGTTCTCGACTTCGGGCGCAAGATCGCCGAAGGGCTCCCTGCCTCGGTGCAGGAAGACCCCGCCGTGATCGAGGCCTACCTGGGAGCACCAGCATGAGCGAAGCCAGTACAGCAGCCGATCTCGTCCTCGACGTCAAGGGTCTCGAAGGCGGCTATGGCCAAGTTCAGGTCCTCTACGGCCTCGACTTCCACGTCGCGGACGGCGAGATCGTGGTCATCCTCGGTGCCAACGGCGCTGGCAAGACCACGACGCTCCGGGCGGTGTCGGGCATGATTGCCCGCACTGGTTCTGTCATGCTGCGCGGCGAGGACATCAGCAGCGCCAAGGCGCCTGACCTCGTGCGCAAAGGCGTCGCCCACGTGCCGCAGGGTCGGGGCACGCTCCCTGAGTTGTCCGTCGAGGACAACCTCCGAGTTGGTGCCTACATCCGCGACGACGACGAGGTCGATGCCGACATCGACCAGTGGTTCGACGTGTACCCCGTCTTGCGTGAGCGCAAGAACCAACGCGCCGGTTCGCTCTCGGGCGGTGAGCAGCAAATGCTCGCCGTCTCTCGGGCGCTCATGTCTCGACCCAGTCTGTTGTTGCTCGACGAACCATCACTCGGTCTGGCGCCGATCATCGTGGCGGAGCTGTTCGAGCGCTTCGCCGAAATCAACAAGGAGACCGGCACCACGATGCTCGTGGTCGAACAGAACGCACAGCTGGCGCTCGGCATCGGCGACCGTGGCTATGTCCTCGAGTCCGGTGCGATCTTCACGGAAGGTCCAGCCGACGAATTAATCAACGACGACGCCATCCGCAAGGCCTACCTCGGAGTCTGACGGGAGACATCAATGGAACTTTTTCTCAATCGCATCTCCGACGGCCTGTCCAACGGAGCCACCTACGCCCTCATTGCCATGGCCTTGGTCATGATCTTCAAGGCGACCACGCTGATCAACTTCGCCCAGGGAGAGTTCGCCATGTTCGGCGGATTCATCGCCCTCGTGCTCGCAACCGAACGGGGTGTCCCGATGTGGGGCGCGGTCGTCGGTGCAATGGTGATCACGGCAGTCTGCGCAGCCGGAATCGAGCGCAGCCTGATCCGGCCGTTCGATCCGGCAGACCACTTACCGCTCGTCATCATCACCTTGGGGCTGTTCTTGGGGATCAACGCGCTCGCCGGAATCATCTGGCGATTCGACCCGCGTGCATTTCCCGAACTGTTCCCCTCCGGCAACGCGTTGACCTACAACACCGCAACGCTGTCGTGGTACACCATCGGCGTACTGACAACAGTCGCCGTGGTCGCCGGTGGGCTTACTCTGCTGCTCAACAAGACCAAGATCGGGCTCGCCTTCCGGGCAGTGTCGTCGAACCTCGAATCGAGTGAACTTGCCGGCATCAAAGTCGGCCCGACGTTGCAGTTCGGCTGGGCGATCGCTGCGGCAGTCGGCACCCTGGGCGTCGCTGTCTTCGTTGCTTCGCCGTTCCGCCAGCTTGAACCGAACGTCATGGTCACCGGGCTCATCTTCGCAGTCTCCGCTGCGGCGCTCGGTGGTCTGGACAGCCTCGGTGGTGCCATCGTCGGCGGTCTCGCCATCGGGCTCGTCCAATCGATCGCCGTGCCGTATCTCGGTATCCCGAGTGAGTTGAGTCTGCTCGCTGCGGTGGTGGTGCTGATGTTGGTCTTGCTGTTCAAACCGTCTGGGTTGTTCGGCACTCCACAGGTTGAACGGGTCTGAGGGAGGACATCATGGCAACACCAAGAATTCTCATTCAGGGCACGAGTAGCTACCGGGCCTACAAGTTCGCTGGCTTCGCGCTGCTGGCGGTCCTGATCCTGATCCTCGCATTCGCGTACAACGACACCGCGTCGATCACGCTGCTCGACAACGACTACAAGATCAGCGTCACCCGAGTGACCAAGTCGATCTCGTTCATGGTGGCGATTCTCGGGCTGCAGGTCGTCGCTGGTTACACCGGCCAGTTGTCGCTTGGACAGGGCTTCTTCTTCGGAACGGGCGCCTACGTCTCCGCGTATCTGGTTGCCGACCAAAACTGGGCATGGTTCACCAGCCTCCTTGTGGTTGTCCCCGTGTGCTTCCTGATCGGGTTGCTGTTCGGCATTCCGGCGCTGCGGATCAAGGGTCTCTATTTGGCGCTCGTCACGCTCGGCATGGCCGCAGTCTTTCCCTCGCTGATCAAGCTCGACTTCCTCCTCGACTACACCGGAGGTGCTGCTGGCAAACAGGTCGACTCGGACTTCATTCCGCCGAGCTGGCTCCCGCTTGACGGCATTGTCGACGGATTTCACACGCTTCCACTCATCGGCCAGTACTTCGGCGAGGGAGAGGGTCTGTCGAACAAGGAGGAGCAGCGTGTTTGGACCTTCCTCTTGATGACGATCCTGGCCATCATCTGCTTCAAGATGGTGAGCAACCTCATCAAGAGCCGACCCGGTCGTGCCATGCGGGCGATCCGCGACAACGAGACCAGTGCCGCGGTCAACGGCATGAGCCTCGCCTTCAATAAGACGATGTCGTTCGGTGTGGCGTCGGCCCTCGGTGGCGTCGGCGGCATGATCTACGTCGCCGAACTTGGTATCGCGTCGGAAGGCGACTTCACGCAGTTGATCTCGATTCTGTTCGTCGTCGGCATGGTCGTCGGCGGCGTCGGCACGCTGTCCGGCGCGGTGATCGGCGGCTTGGTCATCGCCTTCGTTCCCGACTGGGCATCGTCCACGCAGAATCTGCCCGGAGTGCCCGAGCGTTGGCTGCAGGGCCCGACAGGTGGCCTCATCCTCGGTGTCGGCCTCATCTTGGTCACGTTCGTGCTGCCGGGCGGGATCATCGCGGGGGTCCGCAAGGTTCGGGGCCGATTCGTTCAGGTGCTGCCGCAGACACCGGAGCTTGCCCTGGCAGGGGCAGGAACACCGGTGCAGGCAAGTGGCGCTGACGGCCACATCGATCCCACCGGCGGCGCCGCCACGAGCAGTCCGACCACCACCGACGAGAGCTGACCGACTACGGTCGCAGTTGAACACCCAAGTGAAGATCTCGGTGCGTGGGGGAGTAGCGGTTTCGACGGCATCGTCGGTTCCGTGTCTCTGAGCGTCACCGGAGAAATGCCGAGTACTCGGCACCAAATCAACCAATAGGGGAGAATATGCGAACATCACGTATCAAACGCTCCGTTGCAGGACTCATGGCCGCAGGCCTGATCTTTGCAGCGTGTGGCAGCGACGACGAAGCATCATCAGACACGACAGCGGACACTGAGGCCCCGGCCGACAGTGAGGCACCAGCTGACAGTGAGGCACCAGCTGACAGTGAAGCACCAGCTGACACTGAAGCACCAGCTGACACCGAGGCGCCAGCCGACACCGCCGCTGAAGAAGGCGGCGAAGAAGCCGCCGGTGAACTTGCACTCGAGGGCGACGTCGACATCGCTGCTGGCACCACGCTGGCACTCGGCGACTGCCCCGACGACTGGGATCCGCTCCAAGGCGTCGACGGTGACGAAATCCGCATCGGCCAGACACTGCCGCAGTCGGGTGCTCTCGCAGCATTCGGTGCCATCGGTGAAGGCATGCAGATCTACTTCGACTACATCAACGAGACTGACCCGATCGAGGGCAAGGACCTCGTGTTGGTCGCCAAGGACGATGGCTACGAAGCCGGTCGTGCCGTGGCGAACGTCGAAGAGATGATCGACTCCGATGACGTGTTTGCTTTTGCGCACAACATCGGCACCCCGATCAACTTCGCGATCCGTCCCATCACTGACGAGGCGTGCGTCCCGCAGCTGTTCAACTCGTCCGGCTTCCCCTTCTGGGGCGATCCGGCGAACTTCCCGTGGACCGTCGGCAACATCTTGAACTACGTCACCGAGACGGAGATCTGGTGCACCGACATCAAGGCCAACATCGGCGAAGACGCCACAGTTGCTGCGCTCATCATGAACAACGACTTCGGCAAGACGTATCAGCAGACGCTCAACGAGTCCGAAGCATGCGCCGGGCTCAACGTCGTCTCCGAGCAGATTCACGACCCGGCAGGTGCCGACGTGACCAACGAGATGACCACGCTCATCGCCAC
>CAXMZV010000218.1:0-6914 GCA_964199985.1 Candidatus Ilumatobacter isfjordensis
CCGCCGGCGCAGCGATGGCCGGAGCGGCCAAGGTGGCGTCTCAGATCGACTCCGGCACGATCGTGTTCATCGTGTGTGACGGTGGCTGGAAGTATCTGTCGACCGGTGCGTACACCGACGATCTCGATGTCGCCGAAGCAAACGCCGAGGCGATCATCTACTTCTGACCGCGATGGTCGTGTTCGGAACAGTTGTCAACTTCGAGACGATTGGTCTGCCGAGGCTCAAGTAGTCGTCTCGCTCGGCCGACACAAGATATGTGACCGACCTGCAAGTGCCGCCGCGCACAGAACCGACGACGCTGCCAGCGCCGACGATTGGCGTGGTCACGGAGAGCGCCCTGTTGCCACCACCTCCGCTGCGGGTGCCAGCAGTGACGCCCCCCGCGCTTCCCCCGCTCAACGGCACCCCGATTGTGCCGCCGATGCCGCGCTTCTCACTCGACGAGATTGACGACGCTGCCGCAAAACCGGACAAGGCAATCGTCGAGCTGGCTGGCCCTCCGGCGTCCAGCGCTGCTGTCCAAGAAGCTGATCTCGCGTGTCCCCCGATCCTCGAAGTCGCACCTGCGATTGCGCTGGTGGACGCCGATGCTCCTCCATTTGTCGTGACGCCGATGATGGACACCGCTGTTGTGGACGTGATTCCCGGCGCGTCACCCAGTGAGCCGCTCGGAAGTCCGCCCCCGGTTGCGATGGTCATGCCGTCGCTCCCGAGCGTCGGTGGCGCCCCGTCGCCCAGCGATGCGCCCGAGGTTCCGGTCTCGCATCATCCAGTCCAGCAGGGCGCGCCGATGACGTCGCGGGCCGACGCAATGAACGAGGCCGCCGCGAAGCCGCTCAAGACTGGCGGCGGGTTTGGCCGCACAATGGTTCGAATCATCTTCGGCATCATGTTGGCCGGAGCGCTCGGAGTCGGGGCACATCTCGGCTACGACTGGTGGGAACAGCGAGACGCCGCTGCGGTTGACGGCGTCGCCGCTGATGGCAGCGACTTGGCCTCGTGGCCACAAGTCGACCCGCCAGCGATTCGCTACACCGACAGTGTCACGACATTCCGTGACAGCACCGGGGTCCGTACCCTGGCCGCACACCGCGAGATCGCCTCCGGCCGGACGCAGGCCACCGTGCAGTCCACCGACGTCGCAGGAACGGACCTTGGCACCGTTGAGGTCGACTTCCGCGGCGAGCAGTCGTTCATCCATGCGACGCCCGAGAGCCCGTGGGCGCTCACGTCCCAAGAAGACGCCCTCGCACAAATCGGTGACACCTGGACCGAAGACGTCTTCACCGTGACCGAGGTGTTCCCCGCAGCGGCCCTGCCGTACATGACCGTGCTCGAGAGTGTGGAACGGGTGCTCCCGGTCCGTCTGCTCGTTCCGGCTGTCGACCTCGACGTCCCCGTCGAGACAGCCATGGCGATCTCGACCGACCCGACCAGCATGGTCTGGCAGTACCGAGTGATCATCGATGTCGAGTCGTTCCGTGCCAACGAAACTGCGGCGCATCAGGAATGGACACGTCGTCTCGGCAGGAACGCTGTGCCAAGAATCGAAGCTTGGGTCGATGCGACCGGCATCGTCCGCCAACTCACCGTTGACGTGGACGGAACCGTCGTCACCCACACATTGACGGGTGGTGCCGCGAATTCGACTCGATTCGACGGGAACCCCTTGCTCGGCACCGAACCGCCCGCCGCTGTGCCGGCTCCGGCTCCAGTGCCCGCTCCAGTGGAGGCCAGCGAATGAACCCGACACCAACACCCGCTGAGGGCTTGCCCCGTCCCAGTTCCTCGCTCGCGGGCGTCGCCTCGTTGTTGGGCCGGATCGCGGCTTTTGCGTTGATCGCTGGCGCTGGTGTTGTCGGCTGGTTCGGGGTCGAAGAATACGACCTGGGCATTCCCGCCTCGACCAACGGCGCACCCGTCCTGGCAGCCTCGCTCCCTGAACTCGGCGACGGACTCCCCGCCGCACGCTTGCAGTCGCCAGCGCCATGGCGCCAATTCGCATTGACCTATCAAGACCCCGCGTACACGAATCGGTTCTGGATCGACCTTGACTCCTGGCAACTCAGGATCGAGGCAACACAAGACACGGGGACGTCCGCAGTCGAAATCAACGGCGACCGCAGCTTCACACGAGAGTCGCCGACGGCGGAATGGGTCGCGCTCGGTGTGCAGGAGACTCGCGACATCGCCAGCTGGCTGATGAGCGGTGTCGGACCGTTTGTGCTGACCGACCTCGTGCCGCCGAACACGCTGGGATTCACGAGTCTGGAACTCGAGGGAACCAGTCGTGGCGAGCGGGTCTATGAAGTCTCTGTGGACGCTGCGACGCTGCAGGAGCAGCACCCGCTCGCACATCAACGCTGGGTCGAAGCGACCCGGCTCGTGAGCGACACGTCCGGCGTCTACCGCATCAGGGTCCGCGAGGACGGCTACATCGTGCGGATCGATGGCGAGACGTCATCGGTCCAGTGGGATGCGCTCGAAGGCGGCGTGGTGTTCTTCTCGCCGTTCGCTCTGGAGGCGCCACAGGTACCTCCGACGGCGCCGGTGGCCACCGTCCCAGGTGCTCCGGTCGACGTACCTCCGGTTCCGGTTGAGACGCCTGCTGCTGGCAACTGAGTACGCTCATTCGCCGTGGACCGGCCGATTGGGATGTTCGACTCAGGCTTCGGTGGTCTGACCGTCGCTCGGGCGACCATCGACCTGCTTCCCGCCGAAGATCTCGTCTATATCGGAGACACCGGCCGCTATCCGTACGGGTCAAAACCACTCGACGACGTGCGTGGGTACGCCCGTCAACTGGCCCGCAGCCTGGTCGACGACTATCACGCGAAGGCGATCGTCGTTGCCTGCAACACCGCAACTGCGGCCGGGCTCGACGCGCTCCGCGCCGAGCTCGATATACCGGTGATCGACGTCATCGCTCCGGGCGCCCAGGCCCTGGTGCACACCACGACAACGGGCCGGGTCGGCGTGATCGGCACCATCGGCACCGTGTCATCGGGTGCGTACGTCCGAGCAATTGCAGCAAGCGGCGCACCGGTGACGCTGTCGAGCGCCGCATGTCCGGGCTTCGTCGAGTTCGTCGAGCGCGGCCAAACCGTGGGTGACGAAGTGACTGTTCTCGCCGAGCGGCTGCTTGCACCCGTTCGTGAAGCCGACGTCGACGCACTCTTGTTGGGGTGCACGCACTATCCGTTCCTGGCGCGCACGATCAGCGATGTGATGGGGCAGGGTGTCACGTTGGTCAGCTCCGCCGACGAAACGGCGTTCGCCGTGCAGCGACAGCTCGCCGAGTTGGGCCTGCTGCGCAGTGATGAACGGCGCGGCACACACCGATTCGCATCGAGCGGTGACATCAACGAGTTCCGCGAACTCGGTCGCCAGCTGCTTGGCCCTGAACTCGATGAAACCGAATCGTGGCCACCGGCACGCGGTCGCTCGGTCCCAGGCACAGACTGACCGCTCAGCCGCTACGTTGCGGGCCATGACAGGATCTGCATCACGCCCCGACGGTCGCACCGCCGACGAACTCCGACCGTTTTCGTTCCAGCGAGACTTCACCGAGATGGCGGACGGTTCGGTGCTCGTGTCGTTCGGCAACACTCGCGTGCTGTGCACGGCGTCGATCGACGAGGACGTGCCGCGTTGGATGCGGGGGTCCGGCAAGGGCTGGGTCACCGCTGAGTATTCGATGCTGCCAGGAGCATCTCCGGAGCGCATCAACCGCGAAGCTGCCAGAGGCAAGCAGAGCGGCCGCACCGTTGAAATCCAGCGTCTGATCGGCCGGTCGTTGCGGGCCGCCTGCGACATGGAAGCGCTTGGCGAACGCCAGGTCATCGTTGACTGTGATGTCCTCCAGGCCGATGGCGGCACCCGTACGGCCAGTATCTGTGGCGGCTTCGTGGCACTGCACGATGCACTCGAACGCGTGGTGCAGCGCGGCGACATTGCCGCCAACCCGCTGCACTCGTTCTGCTCGGCAATCAGCGTCGGCATGGTCGGTGGCACGCCGGTGCTCGACCTGCCGTACGTCGAGGACTCCATCGCAGAAGTCGACATGAACGTCGTGATGCTGCGTCCGGTCGCCGGCGGCGAGGCCAGCTTTGTCGAGGTGCAAGGCACTGCCGAAGGGATGACCTTCAGCCGCTCGCAGCTCGACTCGCTGCTCGGTCTGGCCGAGGGTGGTCTGACCGCAATCTCCGACGCGCAGGCTGCGCTGGTGGCCGAAGCCCCGTCGGCTCGCCCGGCCCGCTGACCGATTGATGCTCCAGCTCGTCTGCGCGTCGGCCAACCCTGACAAGGTCGCCGAGATCCAACAACTTCTCGCCGGCGTCGTCGACCTGCTGCCGCGCCCGGCCGACGTCCCCGACGTTGTTGAAGATGCCGACACCCTCATCGGGAATGCCCGGTTGAAGGCTGCGGCAATCGTTGCCGCAACCGGACTTCCAGCGGTCGCTGATGACACCGGCCTGTTCGTCGATGCACTCGAGGGCCGACCCGGCGTCTGCACCGCCCGGTATGCAGGGGAGGGGTGTAGCTACGCCGACAATCGAGCCAAGATGATCGACGAGTTGAGCGGCGCCGAGCAGCGCGGCGCCCGATTCATCACCGTGGCAATGGTGGTCTGGCCGGACGGCACGGAACTCGCAGTCGAAGGCGTGTGCCCAGGCCAGATCGCACCGACCGAGCGCGGCGACGTCGGGTTCGGTTACGACGCCATCTTCGCTCCGGACGAAGCAGATGGACTGACCTTCGCCGAGATGTCGTCCACGGCAAAACACGCGATTTCACACCGCGGTCGTGCGTTTGCCGAGTTGCTCAGCGCGTTGGAGCAACGCTGACCACCAGGCCGCGGTGATCGCTGCCCGGCACCGTGAAGTCCTCGACATCGGTCGAGACGAGGCCGTTGCCTGTCAATGCGTGGTCGAGCCGGACGAATGCCGGAAACCATTCGTCAGTCGGCCACGAGGTGGAGAAACCGCGGCCGTGCGCTGTGTGCGCGTCGATGAATCCTTGCCGGAGGAGATCCCGGAACGATGGGTGCCAGTACGAGGCGTTGAAGTCACCGATGATCAGCGTCGGCTGTTGTGCGTTGGCGCCGAGTTCGCCGAACGTGGCGAGATCATCGACCCACCCGTCGAAGAATGAAATTGGTGTCGGCGGGTGGACGCCGAGCAGCCGAATCGGGCCGTCAGGCCCATCCATCGTGATGTCGAGCGTGTCGTTGATCGTGTCCGGGCGCTCGCCCTCCCTGATCGGGTACCGACTCCACAGTGCCATGCCGCTGGCAGACAGCCCGTCCCGCTCGATCTTGTACGGGTACGCCGACCACAACGGCGAGGAGCGCAGCGTCGTCCGATGTTCGACGGTGAACTCGCTGAAGACAATGGCATCGACGTCGCGGGTCAACAGGTCGGCGGCGGCGTCATCGACGACGGTGTTGGGGAAGAACAGATTGACCGCCGCGACGGTCACTTCTGAAGCGGCTGGGTCGGCAGCCGGACGGGCGGGCGCAAACACCAGCGGTGCCGCGAGAATCATGCCGCTCACGCCCACCAGGCTCGAGGTGACCGCCAGCCGATTGGCATTCGACCAGCAGGCGATACCGGCAACGGGGACGACAGCGAGCAGAACGTACGGAGTGAGGGCCTGCGCGGTGGCAACAATTTTGAAGCCATTCCACCCGAACGTCTGCGTCAGCATCAGCAATCCCGCAACGGCAGTCGCCAGCCATCCGGCGAGTTCCCATGCCCGCCGCAGGCCGCCGGATTCCACCTCGTGAGGCTAGTGCCGACGGCGGGACTCGAACCCGCACTGACAGGCACCTAAAGCCTGTGCCTCTGCCAATTGGGCTACGTCGGCGTGCTCGTCCAGGCTAGAGGCCTGTCTCGTCCAGCGTGGCCGGCTTCGCCGCGGGCACGGCGCGGCGTTCCAGGCTGATGGCGTACAGGCCGGCGAGAAGAATGGTCGAGCAACCGATGATCGTCAGCGCGTTGGGGGTCTCGTCGAAGAAGAGGTATCCGAGGACCACGGCGCCGAGGAGCGTCGTGTAGCGGAATGGTGCCGACACGCTGAGGTCGCCGACTCGAACTGTCTGAATGGTGAAGATGTACCCGACGATCAGGCATAGACAGGCGAGCACCACCAGGAGCGCGGCCTGCAACGTGACGGCGTTCCAACCCGTGAAGATCGTGATGGCTCCGGTGAGGACGGTGAGTGACCCTGCCGTGACGAGCGCAATTGACGAGGCGGGTACGGAGCTCGGCACCTGCCTCGTGGCGAACTCGCGAACGGTCATACCAGCGGCGCTGCCGACGACGGCGATCGACCAGAGCGAGAATCCATCGGTGGCGGGCTGGACCACGAGGAGGACGCCGACGAACCCGGTGGCAACAGCCGCGTAGTGACGAGCGGTGACGGCTTCGCCGAGGACCAACGCCGCGACCAGGGTCACGGCGAAGGGAACGATCAGCAGGATCGTCTGCGCGTTGGCGAAGTCGAGCTGCACCAACGCGCCAAAGAACAGTGCGGTGGCCACCAGCTCTGCTGCCACCCGTGTCAGGAGCGGGCGAGTGAGTTGCTCGCGGGTGATCCGTTCGCCGCGGACGCGGCTGATGCCAGCGAACAACACCGTCATTGCAATGCCTCGCAGGCACAGTGCCTGATACACGTCGAGCCCGTTCTCGGTGGCCACGCGGATCAGCGCGTCGTTGACGACGTAGCCGAGTGAGCCGACCACCATGTAGAGCGCGCCCAGCGTGTTCGGCGACAGCCCGGCGGCTCGAGTGCTCCGGGGACGTCGGGCGGTCATCGGCCACGACAGTAAAGCGTCGCGAGGACCAGACGTGTCCACGTATTGTCGATGTTTGAGGGACGCCGGAGGGATTGAGATGTACGAACCGAAG
>CAXMZV010000219.1:0-6911 GCA_964199985.1 Candidatus Ilumatobacter isfjordensis
GTTCGGGAGGTCGGGGTGGGTCGATGCATCTGTTCGATGCCGACACGCGGTTCTACGGTGGCAATGCGATCGTCGGAGGCCACCTCCCGCTCGCCGTCGGTCTGGCGCTCGCTGACAAAATGCAGCACCGCGACGCGATCACCGTGTGCTTCTTCGGGGAAGGGGCAATGGCGGAAGGCGAGTTTCACGAAGCCCTCAACCTCGCGGCACTCTGGAAGCTGCCGGTGTTGTTCTGCTGCGAGAACAATGGCTATGCAATGGGAACTTCGCTCGAATCGAGTGAATCGCAGACCGACCTCGCCTTGAAGGCCGCCGCGTATTCGATGCCGGCGTGGGTGGTCGATGGGATGGATGCGCTCGAAGTGCTGCGAGCCGCCCGGCGGGCAGTCACGACCGTCCGCGGTGGCAGTGGCCCCGTCTTCGTCGAGTTCCAGACGTACCGCTTTCGAGCACACTCGATGTTCGATCCGGACCTCTATCGCTCTTCGGACGAGGTGGATCGATGGAAGCAACGCGACCCGATCATGACCCTTGGCGAGTGGATGGTCGAACATCGGCTCGCGAGCGGGGACGATGTCGAGGCGCTCTGGGAGCGGGCTCGGGCAGAGACTGAGAGCGCCGTCGCTGCGGCCGACGCAGGCCCGCTCGAACCGGTTGAGGGCCTCTTCGACCACGTCACGGCCATCCGCGCTGAATCGAAGCTCGCTGGAGGGTCACGATGACCGACAACACCGCGGATCAGGCAGTTGACGCGCCGTCGGGGACCGGGACGGAGATCACGTACCGCGATGCGATGCGATCCGCTATCCGCGAGGCGCTCCTCGACGACGAACGTGTCATCGTGCTCGGTGAGGACGTCGCTGATTACGGCGGGACCTATGCCGTGACCAAGGGGCTCCATGAGGAGTTCGGTCGAGAGCGGGTGCGCAATACGCCACTGTCGGAGTCGGGATTCGTCGGTGCGGGGATCGGAGCGGCCCTCGGTGGCCTCCGGCCGATCGTCGAAATCATGACGGTCAACTTCAGCTTGTTGGCGCTCGACCAGATCGTGAACACCGCAGCGACGCTGCTGCACATGTCGGGTGGGCAGTTCAACGTGCCCGTCGTGATTCGCATGACGACCGGAGCAGGCCGGCAACTCGCAGCACAGCACTCTCACAGCCTGGAAGGTTGGTACGCACACGTTCCCGGCCTGAAGGTGGTGGCGCCCGCAACCGTCGAAGACGCTCGTTGGATGCTCCCTACCGCACTCGCCGATCCGAACCCGGTCATCATCTTCGAACACAACGCGCTGTACGGCGAGCGCGATGTGCTCGATCCCGACGGCGGCCCGGTCGACCTCGAAACGGCTGCAATCCGTCGAACCGGCCGCGACGTCACGCTTGTTGCATCGGGCGGCATGGTTCCGAAGACCCTTGCAGCCGCCGATGACCTTGCCGATCGAGGGATCTCGGCAGAAGTGATCGATCTGCGATCGCTGCGACCACTCGATGCTGAGACCCTGCAGTCCTCGGTGATGCGGACGCATCACGCCGTTGTCGTCGATGAGGGGTGGAAGACGGGTGGCTTGAGTGCCGAGGTGTCGGCGCTGATCACGGAGGAGTGTTTCTGGACGCTCGATGCCCCGGTGCGGCGGATTGCAGCGGCGGAAGTCCCGATTCCTTACGCCCGCCACCTCGAACAGCATGCGATTCCACAGGTCGACGACATTGCCCAGGCCACGATTGAGCTCTTGGAGGCCGGGCGATGACCGCCGGTCAAACACTGCTGTTCGATTATGCGATGCCGTCGCTCGGTGCCGACATGGACGAGGGCTCGGTCATCGAGTGGCTGGTGAAGGTCGGGGATCGAGTCGAACGTGGCCAGGTCGTCGCACGTGTCGAGACGGAGAAGTCCGACATCGACATCGAGATCTGGCACAACGGTGTGGTCGAAGAGATTGTGGTGCAGCCAAACCTGGTCGTGCCGGTTGGCACGACGCTGTTGCGGATGAGCGCAGTCGGGGCGAATGACGTCGGCGAGGATGTGCAAGCGTCCCGCCAGACACGTCGCGTACACAACGACGTCGCAGAACGAATCAAGTCCGACGACGTTGTGTGGGCGTCCCCGCTGGCGCGCCAACTGGCTGGCGAGCGCGGAATTGTCCTGACCGAGGTCGTGGGAAGCGGACCTGGGGGAGCAGTCCGCGCCCGCGACCTTCCGAGCCCGACACCGCTGGCCCCAGTGGCAGCGGTGGCGCCAGCAGTCGAGCCCGCACGGTCGTCACCGAGCCGGAGCGATCGGATGCGGTCGATGATTGCCGAACGCATGACTCGCTCGAACAGTGAGATTCCGCACTATCGACTGCAACGTGACGTCGATCTCGCCCGCCTCGTCGATCACCTGTCGTCAATCAACGAGACTCGCCCGGTGGCAGACCGGGTCGTCGCCGCAGCCGCATTCGTCCGGGCGGTGGCCATCGCAGCACATCGCCACCCAGAGTTGAACGGCACGTGGTCCGACGACCGCTTCCAGCCTGGCCGTGGCGTCAACATCTCGGTGGCGATCTCACTGCGGAGCGGAGGGTTGGTCACTCCGACGATCCGCGATGCGGATACGATTTCGCTCGACGAATCGATGCGCTTGCTCCGCGAGTTCACCACGGCTGCTCGATCGGGGACGATGCGCTCGGAGTGGACGGTGAGCAACAGCTCGATCACGATCACCAACCTCGGCGAACGCGGCGCCGACCTCGTCCACGGCTTGATCTCGCCCCCCGAAGTCGCACTCGTCGGTTTCGGCAGGATCACCGAACGGCCCTGGGTCGTGAACGGCGAAGTTGTGCCCCGGCCGATCGTCACGGTGACCCTGGGTGCTGACCACCGAGCCACTGACGGAGCGGTCGGGAGTCGCTTCTTGTCGACGCTCGCCAACGCCTTGGAGAAACCAGAGAAGTTATGAACTCACCACCAACCACCAACGGATCCAGCGACGGCCTGCGCAGTGTTGTCGTCACGGCGATCGTGAAGACCGCACCGGACGTCGCTGATGAGATTGCCGGCCTCGACGACGACCTGGACCTGTTCGAGGAATTCGGACTCGACTCGATGGACCGTCTCAGCATCATGACGTCAATCGCCGAGTCGACCGGCGTCGAGATCCCGGATTCGCAGTATCGGCGGCTCACCACCATGGCCGCGCTGATCGGACACATCTCATGAGCCTGAAGACTGCCGAGCGATGGGTGGTGGGTCATGACGGCTCCGATGGAGCCGCGATCGCCACGACCTGGGCGTTGGCGCAGGCCGAGGGTCGCGACCTCGAAGTGGACATCGTCCGTGCGTGGCAGGTCCCCGCGCTCAGTTCTCCGGCGACTCTCGAGTCGTACACCAAACTCGAACCCGCAGCGGCCTGTGACAACCTCGACGATCTCGTTGCGGCCGGAGCGGTCGCCGGAGCGGCGGTGGCCGGGAGCGTCGTTGAGGGCTCCCCGGCGCGCGTGTTACTCGAAGCAAGCGAGAGTGCGTCGTTGCTCGTCGTGGGCTCGAGGGGACGTGGTGGGTTCCGTCGGCTCCTGCTCGGGTCGGTTGGTTCGCAGTGTGCGACGCATTCCCCCGTGCCAACGGTGGTGGTCCCAGCGTCGTCGATGGTCGACCGACCCGTCGAGCGCATCACCGTTGGGGTCGATGGATCCAATCGCTCGCTCCGCGCCTTGGAATGGGCGATGAACTTCAGATCCGACGACACGCCGATCAGAGTTGTCGGTGCCTGGAAGGAGTCGAAATCGGGCTACGTGGAGGTGACGCAGATCACCGCCCACGAGATGCAAGGCGCTCAGGACCGATTCAACGAGCTCCTCGACACGATCGAAGGGGCCGCCGACCACCCCGTGCGGTTCGATCGGCACTTCGCTCATGCGGATCCGGCCAAGACCCTACTCGCTGAGAGCGCGAACACCGATCTGATCGTTGTCGGCTCGCGTGGCCACGCAGGACTCAGCGCAGCCGTACTGGGCTCGGTGGCCATGCATCTTGTCCACCACAGCGGGGTGCCGGTGGTCGTCGTTCCCGGTGCTGAATAGGCGCGCGGGAACTCTCGGGGTTCGATGGCCCCGCGTACCCGGTCGTCCTTCAACGATCGACTCGATTGAGCCAGAGTCCGAAGTCCCGCCAGACGGCGAGGACCTTGGGCCCTGGCTGCGCTCGGACCGTTGTGGTTTTACTCAGAGGGTGGAGACGACGCCGGTTCTCGATGTGGAGGTCGATTGCATCATGTGTTTCACCGACCCGGGGCAGGTGACCGCGATCGACGGATCGATTGCGCAGGTCCAGACCGTGGATGGGACGAGCGAAGTGTCGCTCCGCCTGCTTGAAGCGGCAGGCCGGCAAGCGTGCGTGGGCGACTGGGTGCTGGTGTCGCTGGGTCTCGTCGTTGACGTCGTGAACGCAGCCGACGGCAAGGCGATCTTTGACGAGATGTCCGCACTTCGAGGCGGGTGAGACCCATGACGTTGCATCGCGACCGTGATGTACAGACGCTTCCTGGCGTCTCGCGCTCGGACGGCCTTCGGCTGGCGCTGGTCGCCGCCGTCGTGTCGGGGATCGCGGTCTACCTGAATGGACAGGCGGTGCGGCGATTCCCGTCGCCCACGGTGTACACGACCGGCAAGAATCTGGTCGCCGGTGTTGTCCTGGTTGCTGTCGCAATGGGGATTCGAAACCGACGATCTGGCGCGGACGCGTATCGAGGCGATCCTTTGCGAGGCGCTCAGCGTCTCGGTCTCGTCGCGGTTGCCGTCATCGGCGGATCGGTTCCCTTCGTGCTGTTCTTCGAGGGGTTGGCGCAAGCGACGTCGAACGATGCAGCGTTCATCCACAAGACGCTCGTCGTCTGGGTCGCGCTGCTCGCGGTCGTCGTGCTCGGCGAGTCACTTTCGATCGTCCACGTGGGTGCTGTCGCGCTGCTGGTGGTCGGCCAGATCGCCCTGGCCGACGGGATCGGATCGCTCAGAGCCGGTGGCGGAGAGACGATGATCCTCCTCGCGACGTTGTTCTGGGCGGTCGAACTGATCCTGGTCAAACGTCTGGTGGCATCCGTCCCATCGTCCACGGTCGCTGCGAGCCGGATTGGCGGGGGAGCAGTGTTGCTCGTGGCCTGGGTGGCGGTCACGGGGCGGCTCGATGCGCTCGCAACGCTCTCGGTGTCACAGTGGGCATGGTTGGCGCTCACCGGCTGCTTGCTGTCGGTGTTCGTTTCGGTGTGGTTTGCCGCTGTCGCTCGCGCACAGGTCATCGATGTCGCCGCCGTTCTCGTCGTCGGTGCGGTCATCACCGGTCTGATCAACCTCGGTGCGGGTGGGACAATCGTTGCGACGCAGCTGGTTGGCTGGGTGTTGATCTCGGTCGCGGCGATCGTGTTCATCGCCGGAGATGTTGTGAGCGGCCGCCGGACGGCGCTCGGCAGCGGGTCGTGATCGACACCGCTGGTGTGGAGCGGTTCGCTCGCTACGCCGTGCCGCCAAATCGGCACGGCTACTGCGGACCTGAGGGGTTCGGTGCGCCGGCCCCGGACCTGGAGCAGGTCGAGGCGATGCGGCACACTGCGCACGAGTTTGTCGGCGCCTACCCGTACCTGGAGCTGCTCGCGGGAGCCGCAGCGCTCGACGATCCACTTGCGGACACAGCGGTCGAGGCCTATTGGATCGGGAACCCGACCGTTGAGCGCGTCACCACCGCGGACTTCGGTCATTCGATCATCGATCGCTTCCGCGCCCGATCCGGACGGATGTGGGACCACGTCGAACTCGCCGTACCCGGAGCACTGTGCAGTCATGCGTTTCACGTCTTCGTGATCTCGCCGTGGGTCGGGCTGATGCGCGATGGCGTCGTTGAGGAGCCGCTTTCGATCGTCGATGACTGTCGTGTCAGCTGGGGCACGGTGCTCTCGACTGGTCCGGGGACGGCCGCAACGGTCGAGCGGACTCCGCTCGAGTGGGCTGGAGGTCGTCTCGTGCCAGGAATCGCGGGCACTGTCGAAGTTCGATCAGAGATCGACGTCGGTGTCGGAGATGTCGTTGCACTGCACTGGGGGAGTGTCTGCGACGTCTTGACGCCGACCCAGCTCGCCTGGTTGCGCTACGTCACGAACTCCCAGCTCGCCCTCGCTGCGTCGATCGGGCGGCCATGTTGATCTGCCGAATCGTGGACCATCGACCCTGGTCCCGTGCGTGTGTTCCGATCGATGATTGAGCAGTGAGCCGTGCCCGCACCAGTGTCGTCGTCGGCCCGGACGGCGTGAGTTGTCTGATCGAGGAACTCGACCGCGCGGGCTACGAGGTGTGGTTGCCAGCAATTCGAGACGGCTCGGTCGTCAGCCGTCGCTTCCGCCCCGGCGATGACTTGCCGGTGGGCTACGTCTCGGAGCAGTCGCCAGGCTCGTACCGACTCGCGAGGACTGATGATCGGTCGCGATTCGGTTGGGCCGTTGGGCCGCAGCCGTGGAAGCCGCTGCTGCACCCGCCTGACGTCACGACGATGACGATGACGATGACCCAGCCAGCCAGCGACGCCCCGGTCAGCGTCACCGTCGCCACCAAAGAGGGCAAACCGCTGGCGCTGTTCGGATTGCGGCCCTGCGACCTTGCTGCAGTCGACAAGCTCGACCACGTACTCCTCGAATGTCCGCCCTCCGCCGAGCCGACGTATCGATCCCGACGCGACGACGCGTTCATTGTCGTGGTCAATTGCGGAGTACCGGCAGCGACATGCTTCTGCTCGTCGGTCGACACCGGCCCACACGTCGATGACCGGAGTGACCGCCACGACGTGGAAATCACTGAACTGACCGGGCCGACCTCGAGCACGGAACCCGACTACGTCATCGACTCAATCAGCGAGCGCGGTGACGAGCTGCTCGCGGTGGTCATCGCGGCT